>JBBSRN010000129.1:0-7105 GCA_038242985.1 Propionibacteriales bacterium
AGATGGTGGCGTTCCTGGAGATGGTCACCACCGGTGGTTCCAGTCCTTGCACGATCGCCGAGGCCGTGAACGCCGCCGTCGCTGCCGAGGCGGCCGATCTGTCGCTGCGGGAGAACCGGCCGGTGCACCTGGACGAGATCCGCCAGGCCCTGGGGATGGGCCGATGACCATCAAGCTGGGGATCGTCGGATTCGGTCCGGGCGGCCGCATCTTCCACGCTCCGTTCGTGGAGGCGGCCGAAGGCCTCACCCTCTGCGGCGTCGTGACGCGCTCGCCCGAGCGCAGGGCCGAGGCGGAGCAGACGTACGGCGTGCCGGTGTATGCGTCGCTCACCGAGATGCTCGAGGCGGAGCCGGACATGCAGGCCGTCACGATCACCACCCCGCCGGAGACGCGCCGCGACCTGGTGCTCGAGGCGCTGGCTGCCGGCAGGCACGTCCTGGCCGACAAGCCGTTCGCGCCGACCGCCGAGGCCGGACGCGAGCTGGCCCAGGCGGCCGCGGACGCCGGACTGCTGCTCACCGTCTTCCACAACCGGCGGTGGGACGCCGACCTGCTGACGCTCGCCTCGATCATCGAGGAAGGCCGGCTGGGCGACGTCTGGCGCGTCGACTCCCGGTTCGATCTCGACGAGGCCCTCACGATCGATCCCGGCCCGGACGGTGGCCTGCTGCGCGATCTCGGGGTCCACCTGATCGACCAGATGCGCTGGCTGCTGGGCAGCGTCGACTCCGTCGATGCCCACCTGGACTGGATCGACTGCCCCGAAGGTCGCACGGACGCGAGCTTCGCCGTCACGCTGCACCACTCCTCCGGAGCGGTCTCGCGGGTCTCGGGCAGCAAGATGAACGGCAGGTTCGATCGGGAGATCGCGGCATACGGCTCCGGCGGAAGCTTCGTGTCATCCAGCAACGATCAGCAGACCGCAGACGCCAAGGCCGGCATACGGCCCGCGGACGATCCGGCAGGGTGGGGTTTCGAGCGGGAGGAGAACTGGGGCGTCCTCGGCTCACCGGGCCACAGCGAGCCCGTGCCCTCCGCGCAAGGCTCCTGGGTCGCGCTCTACGAGCAGTTCGGCGCTGCCATCCGTGGCGAACGTGCTGTGCCGGTGGATCTGCCTGGAGCCATCGAGACGATCGCCCTGCTGGATGCGGCTCGGCTCAGTGCCGAGACCGGTCAGCGGATCCACCTCGTCTGAGGCGTCCTGACCACCGCTGCGGTGAGTCACTCATGAGGCACGACGGCCCTCCGTCGGCTCCCTGCCGGATCTACCGTGGGAGAACGACCAGGCCACTCGGCCCACGAGTCGCCACGCAGAGGTCGCCACACGAAGGATGAGAGTCATGAGCTCCACACTCCCCCTGCAAGGGCCCAGCACTCCAGCACCCGTCGAGACCGGTTGGTACGGCCAGGAGGAGAGCTCCCTCGTGGAGTTCAGCTCACTGGTCGAGGTCTCGACCGCGCTCGCGGACTACCCGTACGCCGACGACGTCGTCCAGAACGTCCTCGTCTACGGCACCGGCGTGCTCGCGACGTGCGCCGATCCGCTCGAACGTCGCAGGGTTCAGGCAGAGCTGGCGCGTGCGCTGCACAGCGGACCCGGCATCGTGGTGTTCAAGGGTGCCTTCGCCGCTGACGTGGTCGATCGAGCCACCGGCGCCTTCTTCGACCTGATCCAGGAGCAGAAGCGCATCGGCGGGGACGAGGGCGATCACTTCGCCGCCCCGGGGGAGAACGATCGCGTCTGGAATGCCTTGGACAAGCTTGCCGTGCACGCGCCGGAGACCTTCGTGGACTACTACGAGAACGACATCCTCGCGATGGTGTCCGAAGCATGGCTCGGCCCCAACTACCAGGTGACCTCGCAGGTCAACGTCGTCAATCCGGGTGGGCGGGCACAGGTCGCGCACCGCGACTACCACCTGGGGATCCAGTCGGCAGCGCTCTACCCCGCGCAGGTGCACACGATGTCGGCCTTCCTCACGCTGCAGGGAGCTGTTGCGCACGTCGACATGCCGGTGGAGGCAGGACCCACCCTGTACCTGCCGCACTCGCAGAAGTACTCACGCGGCTATCTGGCCTGTCACGACCCGGAGTTCGCCGACTACTTCGCCGAGCATCGTGTCCAGCTGCCGCTCGAGCGGGGCGATGCCGTGTTCTTCAATCCCGCGCTGTTCCATGGTGCAGGGTCGAACGTGACCCAGGACGTGCGCCGCATGGCCAACCTCCTGCAGGTGTCGTCGGCATTCGGACGAGCCATGGAGGCCGTCGACACCACGACGGTGTGCAAGGCGATTCGGGGCGGACTGGCTGCACGCAAGGCGGCCGGCTGGAGTGCTCGCCGCCTGGGCAACGTCATCGCCGCCGGGGCCGAGGGTTACCCGTTCCCCACCAACCTGGATCGCGACCAACCACTGCACTCCCTGTCTCCCCAGAGCCAGGCCGAGCTGATGCACGAGGCCCTCGAAGCCGGGTGGAGCCAGTCGCGGCTCGACCTCGCGCTGGATGAGCAGCAGGAACGGCGTCGCCCGTAGCGACTCAGGTCGCCGGACCCTGTCCCAGGCGCCCCGGCTCGTTGAAGGGGGTGACGACCTGCACCTGCGTCGCCACGTTCGTCGGATGCCCGGGCAGGATTCCGCCAGCCTGGAGCAGGCACCAGCACGCGCGACGGACGTCGGACCTCAGATCGTGGTGCAGGATGAAGGTCACCTGCCGGGTTCGCAGCAGGGCCACGTTCTCTTCGTCCATGTCATGGGCGACGAAGACGCTTGCTCGACGACCGAGCCCTTCGAACGCGGCCAGCGTGGCGCGGTTGCCTCCGCCGATCGAGTACACCGCAGAGATGGCCGGATGCTGCTCCAGCGACTGTTGCGCTGCGGCGAACATGCGCTGGTCGAGTCCGTCGGTGTCCGTCACCTGGACGATCTCGCAGGACGGGCTCATCTGGCCCAGTGCTTCGGTGAACCCGCGTAGCCTCTCCTCCTCGCCCAGGAACGAGGAGTGGCTCATGGTGACGAGC
The DNA here is from genome assembly GCA_038242985.1 of Propionibacteriales bacterium. Classification (GTDB taxonomy): domain Bacteria; phylum Actinomycetota; class Actinomycetes; order Propionibacteriales; family Nocardioidaceae; genus Aeromicrobium. Next base: position 3,020 of record JBBSRN010000129.1, read on the forward strand.
GCGGCCCGCACGTCGGGATCCACCAGCGTCGTCAGATGGGCGGCCGTCGCACCTGCGGCGTGGTTGTCCACGCCGACGTAAGCCGCGCGTCGGGAGCCGGTCACGTCGCTGGCGAACGTGACGGTGGGGATGCCGGCGCGCTCGAGGCGCGCCACGCGCTCTGCCACAGCCGGGTGGTCGGGCGCCTTCAGCAGGACGCCCGCCGATCCACGAGCGAGGATCTCGTCCAGGACCCCGACCGCCGCCAGGACGTCGCTCTGCTCCTGGGTGTGGAACCGCGCGCGCATCAGCGCCGGCCGAAACGTCCCCAGCTCCAGCTCGATGGCCGGCCGGAACGCGGCCATGAACCGGTCGGGCGCCTGGATGACCACGTCGAAGATGCTCGGCGCCCGGGACAGGTGGACGAGGGCCTGTTGCCGATCGAGCTCGTCGAGCGCCCGCTCGACCTGGGCCGTCGTCTCCGGTCGCACCCCGTCGCGTGAGTGCAGCACGCGGTCCACGGTGGCGCGACTGAGCCCGGACTGCGCGACCACGTCCGCGATGCGGTACGTGCGTCGCGGCCCGGGGGCCGAGGCGTTCATCGGGGCAGGTCCTCTCCTCGTTCTCTAGAACATGTACGTACAAGTGTGTACGCTGGAGTCCCGAACGTCCAGAGGCACGCAAGATGAAGGAGGTCGGCGTGGAGACAGTGCTGGCGCCGCTGCGGGTCGGTGTGATCGGCTGCGGGAACATCTCCCGGAGACTGCACATCCCGACGTGGGTCGAACATCCAGAGCTCGGTCAGATCGTCGCGGTCGCCGATCCCGGCGAGGAGAACCGCCGGGCCGCTGGTGACCTGGCCGGTCTCGGGGAGGACGGCCTCCACGCAGACGCGATCGAGCTCATCGCCCGACCCGACGTCGATGCGGTCGACGTGTGCACTCCGCAGCACCTCAGGCGGGACATCCTGATCGCTGCCGCCGAGGCCGGCAAGCACATCTTCTGCGAGAAGCCCCTCGCGGCAACTCCTGCCGATGCCGCAGCAGCTATTGCAGCAGCGCAGAGCGCGGGCGTGACGATCGGCACCGTCCACACCTACCTGTGGCTGCCGGAGATCCGTGCGGCGCGAGCAGCGATCACCGAGGGGCGCATCGGCGAGGTGCGCACGGTCATCGTGAACCACCTCGGGGTCGTGTACGAACCGGGTGCCGCGGCCACGGAGGCCAACTGGCGACATGACCCGCGGTCGTCCGGCGGTGGCGTGCTCATCGACATGATCCATGCCGTCTACGTGGCCGAGGACCTGCTCGGCGAACCGCTCCAGCGGGTCTCGGCCTGGCTGAGCTCGGCTGACCCCGGTGCCCACGTCGAGGACACCGCCCTGTGCCGGTTCGAGACCGCGACGAAGGCCGCCCTGGTGAACATCGGCTGGGGGGTCGGTGCCGGCGGCATCGAGATCGCCGGTTCGGCCGGCCGGATCTCCATTCGCTACCGCGACGGGGGGACGGCACCATGGGCTCCGGTCGAGCACGTCACGGTCACCGATGACCACGGGGTGACCGAGATGTTGATGGGCCAGGGTCCTGACCGGGTGGGCACGGGGGAGTTCCCGGGCATCTACGACTCGTTCCAGCACAACGTCAAGGACTTCGTCGAGGCCGCGAGGGGAGTCGCCCCCTCAAGAGCCAGCGGTGCCGATGGCCTGCGGATCCTCGAGGCAACGATCGGCGCCTACGAGTCCGGTGCCACCGGCCGCATCGTCGAGCTGCCGCTGGACAGGAACGATCCGGTCGTCCGCGACGGCGTCCTCGGCGTCCCCATGCATCCAGCACCGGCGTGGTCGCCCGTCGTCGGCACGGCGCTGTTCAGGCCGTTGTCCGCATCGAGTCAGACGGAGGGGACATCATGAGAGCACCGAGCAAATGAGAGCACCGGGCAGATGAGAGCACCGGGCACATGAGAGCACAGAGCAAGCACGTCCTGGTCGTGGGTACGGGGCGCATGTCCGCCGTCCGCGTCCCTCACCTGATCGCGGCCGGGATCGAGGTCACCCTCACGGGGCGCGACTCCGCCCGCGCGGCGGCGGTCGCCGCTGAGCTCGGCGTCGAGTCGGGGTCGCGGGACCAGCTGGCAGGTGAGTCGTTCGACGCCGTCATGGTCACCAGCGCGTCGGAGGACCACCACGCAGATCTCAGTGCATTCCTCCAGTCGGCGCCGGTCATGTTCTGCGAGAAGCCGGTCGCCTCGACGATGGACCAGGCGCGGGCCCTGCAGGTGGATGTCGAGCGCCTGGGCGCCGAGGTGTTCGTCGGGTTCCAGCGACGATTCGACCCGGAGGTCTCGATGCTCCGCGAACGGGTGCGCCGAGGCGAGCTGGGGGATCTGCTCCATGTCCGTGCATCGGATTTCGATCATCGGCCGAGCGCTCGGCAGTTCATCGCCAAGAGCGGTGGGATGTTTCGCGACCTCCTCATCCATGACCTGGACTGGCTGGCCTGGACGACAGGAACGCAGATCGAGTCGATTCACGCCTTCGGGTCCGTCCTGGCATGCGAGGACTATGGCGACTTCCACGACTGTGACGTGGCTGTCGTGACGCTCGTCATGGCAGATGGAGTGCTCGGAACCGTGAACGCCAGCAGACTTCATCCGCTCGGTCAGGACGTGCGCATGGAGGTGCTGGGCACGCAGATGTCGGCCTCGGTCGGCCTCACGTCGCGTGCACCGCTCCGGGCGCAGGAGCCAGACTCGAACATCGGGACCCAGAAACCGCCGGCAGACTTCATGGAACGGTTCGACACCGCGTTCCGGATCGAGACGCAGGAGTTCGCCCGATACCTCAATGGCGACGTCGACCGGTTCGCCGGATGCACCCTCGATGAAGCGGTGCTGGCCCTCGCTGCGGCGGAAGCCTGCCAGGCCTCCTGGGACCGAGGTACCGTCGTGAAGCTGTCGGACTTCGTGTGACCGCCTGCACCGCCGTTCCGCGCTCGCGCGCCGGAGGAGATCCGGCGTCGGCACCCGATCCCACCATCAGCTGAACTCGAGGCCTTCCATGACCCTGCTTCCATGACGTTGTCGGCACGCTCTGGTGAGCCAGGTCCGACGAGCAGGGCCGGTGCAGGAGTCGGCGTCTGGTTCAGCTCCACGTTCGCGACGTGCTTCATCTGGTCCTTCTTGTTCTCGACGTGGGTCAGCCGAGGTGCGGAGGTCAAGAGTCTGCTGGATCTGAACACCGTCCAGTTCGGGCTGCTCGCCATGGTGTATCCGCTCGGGGCGCTTGCCGGTGTGAGCTTCGCTTCAGCCATGGTCCGGCGGTGTGGCTCCCGCGTCCTGACGGCCGTGTGCTTCGTGACGGCGCCGGTCTCCCTGGCCGTGGTGGGAGCTGCTGTGGATGGCGGTCACCTGTGGCTCGCCGTGGTGGCACTCACCGTCCTGGGTCCACCGCTGGCCATGGCCGACTACATCGCCAACTACGAAGGCACTCGCGTCGATCGGGTCTCGACCCGAAGCGTTCTCCCGGCCATCCACAGTGCATTCGGTCTCGGCATGCTGTCGGCGGCCGCTCTGGCCGGGTTCCTCAGCGAAGCCGGCGTGCCGCTCGACCGACACTTCGCCGGCGTCGCTGCCGGGGCTCTGCTCATCGGGGGTGCAGCCGCAGCCGGTCTGCCTCGCGCCGGCATCGAGAACGAGTCGGGTCGGGCCGAGGCTGGCGGGCGGGTGCGGACGAGCCCGTGGCGTGAGCGAAGGACACTGATCATCGCCTTCATCGGCTTCGCCTTCGTCATGGCCGAGACGGCCGCGCTGATCTGGGTGCCCATCGCCCTGACCGGCAGTGGATTCACCTCGGCGCGTGCTGCGTTCGCCCTGAGCGTGTTCTGGGTCGTGGTGACCGTCGTTCGCCTGGTCGGCGGTCTCGTGGTGGACGCCATCGGCCGCCGACGCACGCTGCAGGTGGCCGCCGCAGTGGCGGCGGTGGGCATCTGCATCTTCATGGCCACCGACGTGATCGGTGTGCCCTACGTGGGTCTCGTGCTGTGGGCGGCCGGTCTGGCCATGGGCTTCACCATGGCGGTCTCGGCGATGGGCGACGACCCGTCGCGAGCG
>JBBSRN010000130.1:0-7073 GCA_038242985.1 Propionibacteriales bacterium
CTCCTCTACTAACTCTCGGCCCCGGGCCGGCGCCGTCCCACCCCCTCCCCCCGGCGTCGGGGTCCGCCCCCCCGGGGCGCGACGGGAGTGACTCCCCAGCGCGACGGGAGTGACTTCCCAGCGCGAACGGAGTGACTCCTCAGCGTGAAGGAGAGGTGGCGACATGACATCTGACACGGACAAGCCCAAGTTCGCCGTCAATGGCGCGCAGGTCGTCGGCAGTGCGCTCGCAGCGGTCACGTCCGCCGTGCTGCTTTCGACGCTCGGCGCGGCCGGCACGATCATCGGAGCTGCGGGCAGCAGCCTGGTGTTCACCGTCGGCGGTGCGTTCTACGCCCGTTCGGTGCAAGCCGGTCGCGAACGGGTGGCGCAGGCGGCCGCGGTCGCCAAGGAGAAGGTGCAGCAGTCCCGTCAGCGGCAGGTGGTCCTACCTCCTGGGGCGCTGGCCGAGCGCGCCGAGGCGCGAGATGATCAAGCCGACGCCGAGGACGAGCTGGACCGGCTGGAGGACGACGGACCTGCGGACGCCGTCTCATGGCGCGACACGCTCCGCCAGCTGCCGTGGCGGCGCATCGTCGCGGTCTCTGCGGGCATCTTCGTCGCCGTGATGGTGGCCATCCTCGCGTTCGAGCTGACGGTCGGCCGCTCGGTGTCCTCGTTCACCGGCGGCAGCGAGTCCGGGTCGTCCTCGACCACCATCCCCTTCGGCCAGGGAGCGAAGGACGGCACCGACCCCCAGGACGGGACCGAGAACGACGGGGGAAGCAACGACGGAGGCACCAGCACCGACCGTGCGCCTTCCCAGAACGACCCCGTACCGGGCCGGACCGAAGCCCCGACACCGGCGCCGAGCCCCACGCCGGCCCCGACGGTGGTGCCGACCGAGCCGCAGGCGCCACCGGCCGCGCCCGCGCCTGGCCCCGCTCCCGGCGCCTGAGCTGCGCCCGTCTCGTCGAGCTCCCTCAGAACGGTGACGCGGCGTCGGCCGTGACGGGCCGCTGGGCGGTGGTGCTTCCGTCGTGCTCCGGAACGGCGGAAGGGGCCAGGTCGGCGGCGGGGCGGAACATCCAGGTGAGCTGCGGCTCGAAGAGCGGGCCGAAGATGGTCTTCACGATCTTCAGCATCAAGAGGTTGGCCAGCACGGTGGCGGCCGCGATCGTGCCAAGAACGGCTGGGACGCCGTAGCCCTCGAGATCGTCGAAGACGCCGAACTGCTCCCTCAGGATCAAGATCACGTAGCCGTGCAGCAGATAGCAGTAGAACGTGCGCTCACCGAGTCTCGTGGTCCACGAGCGTCGCCGGGGCACCAGCGCGAGTGCGGCGAAGGTGAGGACGAAACCGACCACCAGCAGCTCGGCGCGCTGGGTGATCCCCGCAAGCGAGGTCGCACCGAGGGGTTCCTCGTCGTAACGAGCCTTGTAGAGCAGCCAGTCGAGCGTCCAGCTGCTGGAGTACAGGTAGCAGATGACGAACGCCGCGGTCAGCGTGATCGCGGCGGCGATGCGCACCGGCGCCCGCGACAGCATGACGAAGCGTTCCCGGGTCATGTGCAGACCGACGACGTAGAACGGCAGGAAGCCGAGGATCTTGGGCAGTGCCAGCACGTTGGGCACCTCGATCAGCCCCACCAGCAACGAGATGACGATCGAGGTGGTGATCGGGTACTTGAGCGCCCGCCAGATCGGCGTGGTGAGTCGCCACACGAACAGCGCAGCCAGGAACCACCCCAGCCACTGCGGCGACAGCGGGGCCAGCGGATTAGGCTTGCCGTCGTAGTGCCGGGTCAGGAGCTGCAGCGTGGTCTCGACCATCAGGTACGGCACCACCAGCGTGCTGACGATTCGGCGCACCTGTCGCGCGTCGCCCATGTAGCGGCGGGCGGTGTATCCAGAGATCAGGATGAAGAACGGCATGTGGAACGAGTAGATCCACACGTACACGGCACGGGCGGAGTCCATGGCCACGAACTGGGTCAGCGAGTGACCGATGACCACCAGCAGCATGACCCAGTATCGAGCGTTGTCGAGGTAGGCCACCCGCTCCTTGGGAGCTGAGGTGACCACCGGCAGTGGTTCGAGGGCGCTCATCATCTGCGATTCTAGAGGCTCGCCGGGCATCGACGGGAAGGGTACTGATGGCAGAGGCGCATCGCACCCAGCGGTTGGGTGCCTACGCGGTGGTCTTCGACGCCGAGCGGATGCTGCTGACCCGCATCTCGCCGGTCGGGTACCCGACCGGATCGTGGACGCTGCCCGGCGGGGGTGTCGAACACGGCGAGTCCCCGCACGACGCGGTCCGCCGCGAGCTGTACGAGGAGACCGGTCTGGTCGCGACAGCAGTGCGTCTGGTCGACGTCCACGACGTTCACGTCATCGACGTCGGGCGCGACGATCAGTACGAGGACTACCACGGCGTGCACCTGCTCTACGCGGTCGCGGTCGACGTGACGACCCCCGTCATGGTCATCGATGCCGGGGGCAGCACCGATCTGGCGCAGTGGGTCCCGATCGAGCAGGTCCGTGGTGCTCACGTGCCCGTGCTCCCGATGGTCACCCACGCGTTGGAGCACCGCACGCGCTTCGAGGACTGACTGGCCCGAGGACTGGCTGGGAGTTGCCGTGGGTCAGTGGGTGTGTCCGGGCGGGTACACCATCAGGAGGACGTAGTTGCCGCGTGCGGACAAGGTGTAGCTGGCCCGATAGAACGTGCCGTCCTTGCTGCTGCCGCTGTAGGTGGTGCTGACCTCGTTCAGCTCGACGGCGATGTCCTTGGCCACCTCGCCCGAACGGTCGGCCACCCACTGCCGGGCCAGATCGTCGGCCGTACCCGCCTTGTCGGTGTTCAGCTCGACGAAGGAGGGCTCGTACCCGCTGAGCAGGATGTTCGCGGCAGTCGGCACGACGAATCCGTCGACGAGTGGGATCTGGCGGGAGGCGTCGCGGCGCATGCTCGGCCAGGTCAGGCCGGTCGGATCGGGTCCGTCGTCGATCTTCTTCACGTCGGCCAGATCGCTGGACTCGCGCTCGGCCTGCCCGAGCCGGGGGTCGCCGACGTACTTGACCTGCAGCGTCATGACCGGGCGCCGCCGGGCGGACGGGGCCGCGGTCCCGGTGGTCGCGTTGCCCGGGTCGACCGTCACCACGATCCGCACGTCGCGTTTGTCAGACGTCGTGCCACTCACGCCCAGCCGGCATCCGGTGATGCGCTGCTGGCGCGAGGAGCACCAGCTGCTCAGGCCGGTCGGCACGTCCGAGGCCGGCAGCAACGCGTCGAGCTGGGCCAGCATGCGCCGCACCACCTGGGTCGGCCTGCCGTCGATCCGCATGACCGAGAGGATCGTGTCCGGTCGCGGTTGTTCCTCGAGCACCCGGAACGTGTCGTCGCTGGGCCTGACGTCCGGCGTGGGTGTGGGTGCGGTGGCCGTCGGGTCGTCGGCGAGCCTCTCGGCGAGCTTCTCGCGCTCGGCTGCTGACTTGCGCGCCGCACCGGCCTGGAGATCCGGCGCGAACGTGGCGATCAGCTCTGCGCTCCGGACGCGGGTGAGTGGTCCCAGCTGGGTCGCGCCGTCGGGAACCTGCAGTCCGTATCCGAGGGGGCTCTCCGGTCCCGACTCGAACGGCGCGACATCAGGAGTGGCTGCCGCCGGGCTCGGTGCGGCCGTTCCGGCAGGGGTGCTCGCCGGATCCGGCTCGTCCGCGGTGGTCTGGCAGGCCGACAGGACCATCGCGAGAACTGCTGCCGAGGCAGCGAGGCGGTACGACTTGCTCGTGAACACGCGGCCTCCTTCGCAGCCAGACTAGGTTCACCAGCCTAGGGCGACCGCGTCACCGGGCGTCAGGGGTCCTCCGGGGCCGGATTGCGTAGGGTGCTGAAACCGGCACGACCGAGAAGAGGCGACCTGTGAGTACGTTCACCCCCACGCACCCCGAGACCGTCTTCACCTACGGAGCGCCCGGACTGAAGTTCGGGGTCGGCGCACGATTCGAGCTGGGGCACGACCTGGCCCAGCTCGGCGCTCGTCGGGTGCTGATGATCACCGATCCGGGCGTCGCCGCAACCGGTGCGCCCGCGGAGCTCGCGGCCCACCTGGTCGCCGGTGGCATCGACGCGATGCTGTTCGATCGCACGCGGGTGGAACCCACGGACGCCAGCCTGGAGGAGGCGATCGACTTCGGTCGTGCCGAAGGGCCGTTCGACGTGATCGTCGCGATCGGCGGCGGCAGCAGCATCGACACCGCCAAGGCGGTCAACCTGCTCGTCACCAACGAGGGCGAGCTGATGGACTACGTCAACGCCCCCGTCGGAGGCGGCCGGGCACCGACGAACGCCCTGCTTCCCCTGGTCGCCATCCCGACGACCACCGGGACCGGGAGCGAGAGCACCACCATCTGCGTGCTCGACGTGATCAGCCAGCACGTCAAGACCGGCATCTCGCACTCGCGACTGCGTCCCACCCTGGCCGTCGTCGACCCCGAGCTGACCCTGACCCAGCCGGCTGGCGTCACGGCAGCAGCCGGGCTGGACATCTTGTGTCATGCCCTCGAGAGCTACACCGCCCGGCCGTTCACGTCCTACGAGCACAAGCAGGCGGACGAGCGGGTGCCGTACTGCGGGGCCAATCCCATCGCCGACATGTGGTCGGAGAAGGCCCTGAGCCTGATGGCCGTCTCCTTCCGCACCGCCGTGCGACACGGCGACGACCTGCAGGCCCGTACGCAGATGGCGATGGCGGCCACGTTCGCCGGGCTCGGCTTCGGCAACGCCGGCGTGCACATCCCGCACGCGAACGCCTACCCCATCGCCGGTCAGGTCAAGCACTTCCGTCCCGAGGGCTATGGACCTGACGGCGGCCCGGCCGATCATGCGATGGTCCCGCACGGCATGGCGGTGTCCCTCACCGCGCCTGCGGCGTTCCGTTTCACGTTCGACGCCGCACCCGATCGCCATGTCCACGCCGCCGAGCTGCTCGCACCCGGCACGGAGCGGCCGGCCGACATCGCCGAGTTCCTCCCCACCGTCCTGACGGCGATCATGCGCGACGTCGGCATTCCCTCCGGGCTCGCCGAGGTGGGCTTCGACGGCTCGGACATCGACGGACTCGTCGAGGGCGCGATGCTGCAGCAGCGGCTGCTGGCCACCGCGCCGCGCGAGGTGCGTGCCGGCGACCTCGCCACGATCCTGCAGCAGTCGATCGAGCTGTGGTGACCGGCGCCTCCGGGCGCCGGTCCAGGACGGACGACGTCTTCGCCCGCCTGCGAGAACAGATCCTCACCGGTGTCCTGGCGCCGGGCGGTCACCATTCGGTCTATCGCCTGTCCGACGAGCTGGGCGTCTCACGCACGCCGGTCCGGGAGGCGGTGCTGCGACTCGCCGATCTCGGTCTGGTCACGATCGAGCGCAATCGCGGCATCACGATCCGGGGGGTCCGGGCCGAGGACGTGCGCGACGTCTTCGAGCTGCGGATGCTGCTGGAGGTGCCGGCGGCGGCCGGAGCGGCCGATCGGCCCGACCAGGACCTGGTGCACTGCCTGAGATCGGAGCTGGATCTCATGCGGGCGGCAGCGGACGCCGGTGACGAAGCGGTGTTCACCGGCCACGACCGTGCCCTGCACGCCGCTCTCGGGGCGGCGTTGGGCAACGTTCGCCTGACCCGGGAGGTCGACCGTTTGCGTGACTCGATCCAGGTGCGCGGCGTCTCGACGATCGAGCGCACCCGCACCATGGCCGACATCGCCGAGGAGCATGCGCCGATCGTCGAGGCCGTTGCAGCGGGGGACCCGGTTGCCGCGGCGTCGGCGATGCGTGAGCACCTCGAGCACACGGCGGCTCTGCTGCTGGAGCAGGTCGGTGGTCCGTCGGCCCTGCGGGCGTGGTCTCGGCCCAGGCAGTAGCATGCTACCCATGGTCGAGCAGACGGACGTGGTCACGGCACTACGGCGTGGCGGGGTGCAGGACGTCGACGACTCGACCCTCGCCCGGGCGCTGTACAGCACCGACGCCTCGTTGTACCGCGTGGAACCGACCGTCGTGGTCCGACCACGCAGCACCGAGGAGGTGCTGGCGGTCGTGGCAGCGTGTGCGGAGACGGGCGTGCCGCTGACGTCGCGCGGATCCGGCACGTCGATCGCGGGCAACGCGATCGGGACCGGCGTCGTGATGGACCTGCGCCGTCACCTCGGACGCGTGCTGTCGATCGACCCCGAGGCGCAGACGGCGGTCGTCGAACCCGGCGCGGTGCACGGGGATCTGCAGAAGCTCGCAGCCCCTCACGGCCTCCGCTTCGGTCCCGATCCCTCGACGCACACCCGTGCCACGATCGGCGGGATCATCGGCAACAACGCGTGTGGCAACCGCGCCCTCGGCTACGGCCGGGCCTCGGACAACGTCGCTGCGCTCGACGTGGTGCTCGCGTCGGGCGAGCGCCTGGTCATCGGCCGGGATCTGGACGTCCCCACGTCGCCGACCCTCGACGCGCTGCGGTCCGTGGTCGCCGGCGACCTCGCGACGATCCGTACCGAGTTCGGTCGATTCGGTCGGCAGGTGTCCGGCTACAGCCTCGAGCACCTCCTGCCCGAGCGCGGATTCGACGTGGCTTCCTTCCTCGCAGGCACCGAGGGGACCCTCGGCGTCACCCTCGGTGCGACGGTTCGCCTGCGCCCCACGCCGAAGCACGTGCACCTGGTGCTGCTGGGGTACCCGACCATGGCCGACGCTGCCGACGACGTGCCGGCCATGCTCGCCTTCGGCCCGGTGGCCTGCGAAGGCCTCGGCACCCGCGTCATCGAGGTCTTCCGGGCCGCCCAGGGTGACGCCGCCGTGCCGGATTACCCGCGCGGTGACGGATTCTTGATGGTCGAGCTGGCCGGCGACGACCCGGCGGAGCTGGCTGCGACCGGCGAGCGCGTCGTGGCGGCGTCGGCCGCCCTCGGCCATCGTCACGTGCCGTCACCGGCTGAGCAGGCCCGCCTGTGGCGCATCCGCGAGGAGGGGGCGGGGCTCGCGTCCCGCATGTGGGACCGGCCCGCACTGTCCGGATGGGAGGACGCTGCCGTCCCGCCGGCGGCGCTGGGTGC
>JBBSRN010000131.1:0-7063 GCA_038242985.1 Propionibacteriales bacterium
ACGAGCACGACCGCAACCGAGGCCTCGACAACGACCGCGACCACGGCATCGATCCCGATGACGCGAACGTGGCACCGCGTCACGCCCAGACCGACGGGTTCGACGAGAACCCCGGACGCTGACCGAGGGTCCTGGTCAGGACGCTCAGCAGCGGGCCTGACCAGGACGCGCGCGAACGGCGGTTTCCCTCGCGACTAGGGTGACTGCATCATGGAGCGGGAGAGCGTGCACGCCGGTGCTGGCGTGGTCGCCGCCCTCGTGGGGTACACCAGCTCGTTTGCCGTCGTGCTGACTGGGCTACGAGCGGTCGGCGCCACGCCCGACCAGGCGTCGTCGGGTCTGCTGGTGCTGTGCGTCGCCCAGACCGCAGGGATCTTCTGGCTCGTCCGCCGGTACCACGATCCCCTGCTCCTGGTCTGGTCGACGCCCGGTGCCGCGCTGCTGGCCAGCACCGGCACGGTCGAGGGCGGATGGGCCGCTGCAGTCGGCGCCTTCGCCCTCGCCGGTCTGCTGTACGTGCTGACCGGCCTGTGGCCCTGGCTGGGCCGGCTGATCGGCCAGATCCCGTCCCCGGTGGCGCAGGCCATGCTGGCCGGCGTCGTCGTCGAGCTGTGCCTCGCTCCGGTGACCAGCCTGGTGGAGCGACCGTGGGCGGTGGCACCGATCATCGTGGCCTGGCTGGTCGGGGTGCGCTTCTTCGCACGCTGGGCCGTCCCGGTGTCGTTCGTGGTCGCCGGGATCGTGATCGGTGCGGACCTGGTGCGCCGCGGGGAGACGATCGCCGGATCGGCGCTGCTGCCTCACCTGGAGATCACCACGCCGCAGCTCACGTGGCCCGCCGTCGTCGGCATCGCTCTCCCGCTCTACGTCGTCACGATGGCCTCGCAGAACGTACCCGGCGTCGCGATCATGCACTCCTACGGCGTCACGGTGCCGTGGCGCGCGTCGATGGTCACTGCCGGTGTCGGCACCACGATCGGCGCCGTCGCCGGTGGACACTCGGTGAACCTCGCGGCCATCAGCGCCGCGTTGGTCGCCGGACCCGACGGCGGGCCGGATCCGAAGCAGCGGTGGCGCACCGCACACTGGGCGGGCTGGACCTACCTCGTGCTCGGCCTCGCCTCGGCGGCCATCGCCGCGCTGGTCGTCGTGGCCCCGTCCGGTGTCATCGAGACCGTCGCCGGCCTCGCGCTGCTGGGGACCCTCGCTGCCGCGCTGCAAGCCGCGGTCGGCCGCACCGACACCCGCGAAGCCGCCATCGTGACCTTCCTGGTGGCGGCCTCGGGCATCACCGTCGCAGGCGTCGGCTCGGCATTCTGGGCCATTCTCGCCGGTCTGGCGATCCACGTCGTGCTGCGCAGGCGGACTTCCTGATGTTCCGGATCCTGTTCCACGAACCGCGCATCGCCGGAAACACCGGTGCGGCCATCCGTCTGGCTGCGGTGACCGGCGCCGAGCTGCACCTGGTCGAACCGCTGGGCTTCGATCTGGAGGAGTCCAAGCTGAGGCGAGCCGGACTGGACTATCACGATCTTGCGGTGATGACGGTCCATCCCGATCTCGACACAGCGCTGGCCGCACTCGCCGCTCCGCACCTGTACGCCTTCACCGCTGCCGGTGACACCACCTACTCCGACGTCGCGTACCAGCCGGGCGACGTGCTCATGTTCGGCGCCGAGCCCACGGGGCTGCCACAGCACGTGCTGGACGATCCACGCGTGACGGCTCGGGTCAGGTTGCCGATGCTGCCGGGACGCCGCTCGATGAACCTCGCCAACACCGCGTCCGTCGCGGTCTTCGAGGCCTGGCGTCAGCAGGGATTTCGCACCGGCGGTTGACGATCGGACGTGCTGGCCCGCCCGACGGGCATCGCCGGCCCAGGCGGCATACAGTGGCCGCCGGACCACGGGGAGAGGACATCGATGATCACGACGAGGCGGGCTCGCGTCGCTGCTGCGTTCGGCGCGGCGTTCGTGCTCACCGTCGGTCCGTTCCTGCTGTCCCAGGGAGCCGAGGGCGGGACCGTCACCGGCGCCGCACCCGACGGCATCGTGGTGGTGGGCGACTCGATCACCGCCCGCTACGACGATCAGTCCGGCAGCCCGCACGAGGGCTGGTGGAGCATGGTCGGGCAACACGTCGACGCTCCGGTCGAGACCTACGCGCAGTCCGGGTCGGGCTACCTGCGCCGCGGCGGGCTGTGCGACGGCACGACCTTCACCGAGCGCGAGAAGGCGCTGAGTGGTTCGCCGTCGATCCTCATCATCGAAGGGGGTCGCAACGACTGGGCCGTGTGTCGCCGCGACCGGGTGGCCGCGGCCAGCAACGCCGAGATCGCCCGCGCGGTGAACCGCTACCTGGACACCGTCGCCGACCGTCTGCCCGCGTCGACCCGCGTGCTGGTGCTCGGGCCCCCGTGGGGGCCGCTGCAGCCCGTCGAGGGCCTGCGCATGACCTCCATCGTCAAGCAGGCCGCAGCCGACCACGACGTCGAGTTCGTCGACATGGCCGGCGTGCTGCCCCCCGAGAACGTCATCGACGGCGTCCATCCCAATCGCGCGGGCAGCGTCGCCATCGCGCAGCGGGTCATGGCCGCACTGGACTGACCGGATCTGGCAGGTTCAGGTCAGTGCCTCGACCAGCATCGGCGCGATGGCGGTGAGCGCGCGGCCGCGGTGGCTGATGGCGTCCTTGTCCGGGGCCGGCAGCTCTGCGGTGGACCGATCGTGGCCCTCTGCGGCGAACAGCGGATCGTAGCCGAATCCGCCGTCGCCCTGCTCGGCGTGCAGGATGCGACCGGGCATCTCGCCCAGCCGGACGAGCTCGGTGCCGTCTGCGGTGCCGTCTGGAGTGCACAGTGCCATGGCACAGACGAACTGGGCCCCCCGTCGCTCGTCCGGCACGTCACCGAGCTGGCTCAGCAGCAGAGCGTTGTTGGCCGAGTCCGCGCCGTCGGCCTTGGCCACACCGGACCAGCGCGCCGACAGGACCCCCGGCATGCCGTTGAGGGCGTCGACGCACAGCCCCGAGTCGTCGGCGAGCGACGGCAGCCCGGTGGCGGCCAGCGCTGCCCGCGCCTTGATCAGTGCGTTGCCCGCGAAGGTGGGCTCGGTCTCGGCCGGCTCGGGGTAGCTCGCGACGTCGGCCAGGCCGAGCACCTCGATGCCCGGCACAAGCGGCGCAAGGATGCGCCGCAGCTCGGCCAGCTTCGCGGCGTTGTTCGACGCGAGCACGACCTGCGGGCCACGTCGGACGGTGTCGTCGGACGTCACTGCGCGAGCGCCTCGGACTGCAGCCGGGTCAGATCGGCGCAGCCTCCTGCAGCGAGCTCGAGCAGTGCGTCGAGCTCGGACTTGTCGAACGGCGCGCCCTCGGCGGTGCCCTGCACCTCGATGAAGGCGCCGGATCCGGTCATGACCACGTTCATGTCGGTCTCGGCGCGCACGTCCTCCACGTAGGGCAGGTCCAGCAGCGGGGTGCCGTCGATGATGCCGACGCTGATGGCTGCGACGGACTCGACCAGCGGCTCACCGGCCAGCGCACCGGCTCCACGCAGGTGCTCGACGGCGTCGACCAGCGCGACGTACGCCCCGGTGATCGCGGCGGTACGGGTGCCGCCGTCTGCCTGCAGCACGTCGCAGTCGATGGTGATGGTGTTCTCGCCGAGTGCCGAGTAGTCGATGGCAGCGCGCAACGAGCGCCCGACGAGCCGCGAGATCTCGTGCGTACGACCACCGATCCGCCCCTTGACCGACTCGCGCGCCGATCGATCGTGCGTGGCCTGCGGCAACATGGCGTACTCCGCCGTGACCCAGCCCAAGCCGGATCCCTTGCGCCACCGCGGCACACCTTCTGAGGCACTTGCCGCGCACAGCACCTTGGTGCGCCCGAACTCGATCAGGCAGGAGCCCTGGGCGTGGTCGAGCCAGTTGCGGGTGATGGTGACGGGGCGGAGCTGGTCGGCGGCGCGGCCGTCGTCGCGAGAAGTCATGTCCGCGAGCCTATCGGGGTGCTCGTCGGCCTCAGACCTCGAAGGTGGAATCGGCCGTGACCAGATCCAACGAGCCGGCCCACGTGGTCCTGACGTCGGCCTCGACGTCGGCGCGGTCGGTCCAGGCCGGGATGTGGGTCACCAGCAGACGCCCCACGCCGGCCTGGGTGGCGATGTCGCCCGCCTCCGCACCGGTGAGGTGCAGATTCGGTGGATTCGTCGCGGACTCGAGGAAGGAGGCCTCGCACAGGAACAGATCGGCGCCGATCGCCAGGTCGACCAGGGCAGGAGTGGGGCCGGTGTCACCGGAGTACGCCAGCACGCCGTCATCGCAGGAGATGCGCATCCCGTACGCCTCGACGGGGTGCTCGACGCGCACCGAGGTGATCGTGAAGGGACCGAGACTCGTGGTGGCACCGTCGGCCCAGGCCCGGAAGTCGAACTGCTCGGTCATCGCCTCGCCGTCGTCGCTGCCGTAGGCGGTGGCGAGGTAGCGCCCGGCGCCGGGCGGCGCCATCACGGGGATCACCGGATAGGTGCCGCCCGGGTGGTACTTGCTCACCACGAACAGCCCGGCCATGTCGAAGCAGTGATCGGCGTGCAGGTGCGACAACAGCACGGCGTCGATGTCGCGCGGGTCGATGTGGCGCTGCAGCGCACCGAAGGAACCGCTGCCGAGATCGAGCAGGACCCGAAACGTCCGTCCCTCGAACGGTGCCTCGAGCAGGTAGCAGCTGGCCGGCGAGTCCGGACCCGGGAACGAGCCGGAGCAGCCGATGACGGTGAGCTTCACGAAGCGATCCCCACCCAGGAGAACTGCTCGACGCGGTCGACCTCGGGGCCGAGGAATCGGCGGCCGTGGGCGCGGAACTCCTCCGGCCGCCCGGTGGTCAGGAAGCGATGTCGGGGCGGCGGCAGATCGGCGTCGCGCTCCAACGCCTCCCGCACCAGCAGGCGGTAGACGTCCTTCGCGGTCTCCTCCGCGCTGGACACCAGGGTGACGCCGTCGCCCATCACCAGGGCCAGGACCCCGGTGAGCAACGGGTAGTGGGTGCAGCCGAGCACCAACGTGTCGACGTCGGCCTCGATCAGCGGTCGCAGGTACTCCTCCGCCGCCGAGAGCAGCTCGGGACCGCTGGTGACGCCCCGTTCGACGAAGTCCACGAACCGGGGGCACGCACGGGTGTGCAGCGCGATGCCCGGATTGGCTGCGAACGCGTCGTCGTAAGCGCGCGACGTCGCGGTGGCCTCGGTGCAGATGACTCCCACGCGACCGTTGCGCGTCGCACCGACCGCACGCCGGGTGGCCGGCACGATCACTTCCACGACCGGCACCGAGTAGCGCTCACGCGCATCGCGAAGGACCGCGGCGCTGGCGGAGTTGCACGCGATGACCAGCGCCTTGACGCCCTGGTCCACGAGGTGGTCGAGGCATTCGAGGGCGTACTCGCGGACCTGCGAGATCGGTCTCGGCCCGTACGGCTGGCGCGCCGTGTCACCCAGATAGAGGACCGGCTCGTGCGGCAGCTGGTCGATGACGGCTCGGGCCACCGTCAGTCCGCCGAAGCCGGAGTCGAAGATGCCGATCGGTGCGCTGCCCACACTGCGGAAGCCTACGGTCGACACGCCCCACGGCAAAGCGAACACGGCCAGAATCACATCCCGATCCGTGACGAGCCGCTACAGCGGCAGCGTCGGCTGCGGCGGCGCGTGGGCTGGATCGACTCCGTCGAACAGGCTGGACACCGATTCACCGGCGTGGATGCGGGCGATCGCCTCGGCGAACAGCGGTGCCACGGATCGGATCTTGAGCTCGGGCCAGTCCGCCGGCGGCGGCACCGTGTCGGTGGTGACGACCTCGCTGATCGATGGATGATTCCGCAGCCGTTGGACGGCGTTGCCGGTGAAGAGCCCGTGCGTGCACGCCACCGACGCCTCGGTGCACCCCTCCTCCTCCAGCTTGGCCATCAGCTCGATGATGGAACCACCGGTGGCGATCTCGTCGTCGAGGACGATCGCCTTCCTGCCCGCCACGTCACCCACGATGGCGTCGATGACGACCTTGTCATCGCCCTGGCGCTGCTTGCTGCCGGCGGCCACGGGGACGCCCAGCAGACGGGCGAACAGCGAGGCCGTCTTGGCGTTCCCGAGGTCCGGGGACACCACGACGGTGTTGCTCAGGTCGCCATCGCGGTAGTGGTTGGCCAGCTCACCGATCGCGGTCAGGTGATCGACCGGGACGCTGAAGAATCCGTGCACCTGGGGCGCGTGCAGGGTCATCGTGACGACGCGGTCGGCCCCAGCCGTGGTGATCATGTCGGCGACCAGCCTCCCGCCGATCGAGATGCGCGAGGCGTCCTTCTTGTCCGAACGCGCGTATGCGTAGTGCGCGATGACGACCGTGACCGAGTCGGCGCTCGCACCGCGGGCCGCGTCGATCATCAACAACAGCTCCATCAGGTGGTCCTGGGTCGGCGGCACCAGCGGCTGGATGATGTAGACGTCCTTGCGCCGGCAGTTCGCGAGCAGCTGCACCTGCAGGCAGTCGTTGCTGAATCGCACCGTCTGCGACGCCGACAACGGCTGTCCCAGCTCCGAACAGATCTTCTCGGCGAGGGGTCGGTGAGCGCTGCCGGAGAACACCACGATCTGGCTCACGGAACGAGGGTATAGGAGCCGCGGTCCGGCCAGCACGCCGCGACCACCATGGGGGCAGACGACAGCACCGGCAAGACCTGAAGAGGCCTTGCCGGTGCTGGTGGTCCTGGCTGGATCAGGGGCGGCGATGAGCCACCGGTGGACCCAGCGATCTGAGATGAATCAGACGGGACGGATGTTCGAGGCCTGCAGGCCCTTCTGGCCCTGCTCCACGTCGAACTCGACCTTCTGGTTCTCATCGAGCGAGCGGTAGCCGCTGCTCTGGATGGCGGAGAAGTGCGCGAACACGTCCTCGCTGCCGTCGTCGGGGGCGATGAAGCCGAAGCCCTTGTCGGCGTTGAACCACTTCACGGTACCTGTTGCCATGTCTTGCTCCTCTTTTGCGGTTTAGCCGCCCGCGTGTTTCGCGGTACG
>JBBSRN010000132.1:0-7035 GCA_038242985.1 Propionibacteriales bacterium
ATCCCCGGGATGGCGTTGCCCTCGTGCACCACCAGCGGGATGCCTCGCCGCCGTGCCACCAGGTAGGCAGGCACCGACACGTATCCGCCGAATCCGACGATCACGTCCGGGCGCACCCGGTCGACGACCTTGCCGGTGGCCTTCATCGCGGCGCGAAGCCTGGTGGGGACCAGGAACAGGTCCTTGCCGGGCTTCCGCGGCAGTGGCACCGGCGGCACCAGCTCCAGCCGGTGTCCGGCCGCGGGGATCAGGGTCACCTCGAGGCCGCGCGGAGTGCCCAGACACGTGATGTCGGCGCCGCCGTCGCGCAGGACGGCCGCGGTCGCGAGCAGCGGAGAGGTGTGGCCGGCGGTACCCCCGCCGGCGAGCAGGACACGCACGCTCAGACCTTACGCACCGCGCGCGGCCGGGCGGTACGCCCCCGCGCCTTGGCCGCGCGGCCGACCTCGAGCGCACGCCGCGCACCCGGTTCGTCGGTGGCGCAGTTCAGCAGCACTCCCATCGCCACGAGGGTGACCAGCATGCTGGATCCGCCGTAGGACATCAGCGGCAACGGGATGCCGATGACCGGCAGCAGCCCCAGCACCATGCCGACGTTGATCGCGGTCTGCACCGCGATCCAGATCGTGATGCCGGCAGCCACGTAGCGCGCGAACGGATCGCGCGCGCGGGTCGCGATGCGGATGCCGGCGACCGCGAGCACCAGGAACAGCGCCAGCACCACCACGGTGCCGAGCAGGCCCAGCTCCTCGCCCATGACCGCCAGGATGAAGTCGGTGTGCGCCTCGGGCAGCGCGCCCCACTTCTGCCGGCTGCCGCCCAGGCCCACTCCCCAGAATCCACCCCGGGCCAGCGCCATGCTGGCGTGGATGGACTGGTATCCGGCGTTGTCGGGATCGGCCAACGGGTTGGTGAAGTTCAACAGACGGGCGACGCGGTGCGGCGCGGTGGCCACGAACAGCACGAGCACGGCGAAGACGGCCACCCCGACGGCCGTCATGTGGCGGGCCGGCAGCCCGGCCACCCACAGCATCCCGACGATCAGCGCGAACAGGACCAGCGCAGTACCGAGATCGTGCTGCAGGACGACCAGCATCGAGACGCCGGCGGTGACCGGCACCATCGGCAGGATGATCAGGCGAGGCGTGGCCATGGCACGCTGATGACCGGCGAACCAGTGCGCGATCCACAGCACCACGGCGAGCTTCGCGAACTCCGACGGCTGCAGCAGGAAGCCGCCGAACAGCGGGATCCAGTTCTTGTTGCCGCCGATGTCGACGCCGATGAAGAAGGTGGCCATGACGAGGGCCACCGAGATGACCATCGCGGGAACGACCAGACGGCGCATCGTCGCCAACGTCATCTTGGCGGCCACGTAGGCCCCACCCAGTCCGGCGACGGCGAACAGCAGCTGACGGACGATGATCGAGTACGAGTTGCCGTCGTTGGTCTGGCGGGAGTACACCGAGCTCGCACTGAGCACCATGATCAGGCCGAGTCCGAGCAGCAGGGCGGTGGCGCCGAGCACCAGCTGGTACGACGCCAGGGGGCGTTCGAGCATGCGGCGGGTGTTCTCGACGATCGCCGGAGGGCGGCGTTCGACGGTGCTGCTCATCGCTTGCGTCCAATCATGGGGGAAGGTGGACTCAGGACGTGGTGCGCCGCCTCGCGACTGCAGCGGCGAAGTCGTCGCCGCGGGCCGCGTAGTTGGCGAACTGGTCCATGGACGCGCAGCCGGGAGCCAGCAGCACCGTGTCGCCGGGCTGGGCGAGCGATGCGGCGACCTCGACGACGCGATCCATGAGATCAGTGTCACCGGTCTCGACCTCGACGACCGGCACATCGGGCGCGTGTCGTGCCAGTGCCGCAGCGATGACAGCCCGATCAGCCCCGATCAGCACTGCGGCGCGCAGACGCGGACCGATCTCGGAGACGAGCTCGTCGAAGGTCGCGCCCTTGGCCAGACCTCCGGCGATCCACACCGCGCGGGGCGAGGTGTCGTCATCGGACCGCGACGAAGGGCCGCCATCGGGAACAGCCTCGATGCCGCGCAACGACGCGAGGGCTGCATGCGGGTTGGTGGCCTTGGAGTCATCGACGTATCGCACGTCGTCGAGGACCGACACCAGCGCGATGCGGTGGGGTTCGGGGGTGAAGCTGCGCAACCCGTCCCGGACCGCCCGCGGGGACACTCCGTGGGCGCGAGCCAGCGCGGCGGCCGCGAGGGCGTTGGCGACCAGGTGCGGAGCCGGATCGACGCCCAGGTCCTCGACGTTGCCGATCTCGGCTGCGTTGGAGATGCGGTCCTTGACGAACGCCCGATCAGCGAGCACCCCGTCGACCACCCCCAGCATGCTGAGCCCTGGAACGCCCAGGGTGAAGCCGATGGCCCGGCAGCCCTCGACGACCTCGGCCTCCTCCACCAGTCGTTCGGTGACCGGGTCGTCGGCGTTGTAGACGCAGGCGACCTCGGTGCGCAGGTACGCACGCCCCTTGTCAGCGGTGTAGGCGTCGAGACCTCCGTGCCAGTCCAGGTGATCGGGTGCCACGTTGAGCACAGCACTGGCCTGCGGTGCCATCGAGTGGGTCCAGTGCAGCTGGTAGCTGGAGAGCTCGACCGCCAGGACGTCGGCGGGCTCGGGGTCCATCACGGCATCGAGAACCGGACGCCCTACGTTGCCGACCGCGTGGGCGATGAGTCCTTCGGCCCGCAGGATCGACTCGAGCATGCGCACCGTGGTGGTCTTGCCGTTGGTACCGGTGACGACCAACCACGGCGGGGCGTCGTCGGCCCGCAGCCGCCAGGCCAGCTCGACCTCGCTCCACACCGGCAGCCCTCGCTCGAGAGCTGCCGCGATGAGCGGTGCGGTGGGCGCCCAGCCGGGCGAGGCGATGACCATGTCGACGTCGTCCGGCAGCACGTCGGTGGATCCCGGCCCGAGACGTACGTCGACGCCGAGGGTGCGCAGGACGGTCGCCTTCTCCCGCAGCTCAGCAGTGTCCGACTCGTCGACGGCCACCACCTGCGCACCTTGGTGCTGCAACGAGTCGGCAGCGGCGTATCCGCTGACGCCGAATCCGGCGACCACGGCGGTGACGCCGCCCCAGGAGGAGTTGCGATCGAGGGTGTCCAGCAGGCCGCCCGGCCCTGGTTCTGGGGGGGTCATGCGCTGTGCGTGGCGGATCGGGAGGTCATATGCCCGAGACCCACTCGTAGTAGAAGAAGCCGAGCCCGGTGGCGACGCACAGACCGCTGATGATCCAGAACCGGACCACGATGGTGATCTCGGCCCATCCGAGCAGCTCGAAGTGATGCTGCAGCGGGGCCATCCGGAAGATCCGCTTGCCCTTGGTGATCTTGAAGTACCCGACCTGCAGGATGACCGACGCCGTGATGGCCACGAACAGGCCCCCGAGCACCACCAGCAGCAGCTCGGTGCGGGTCATCAGCGCCAGGCCGGCCATGGCACCACCCAACGACAACGAGCCGGTGTCACCCATGAAGATCTTGGCGGGCGACGCGTTCCACCACAAGAATCCGAAGCAGGCACCGGTCAGCGCCGACGCCATGACGGCAAGATCCAGCGGATCGCGCACCTCGTAGCACTTGGGGCCGGGGAAGTAGGAGCAGTTCTGGTTGCTCTGCCAGATGTTGATGAACACGAACGCGCCGAACACCATGACCGAGGCACCGGTGGCCAGGCCGTCGAGGCCGTCGGTGAGGTTCACGCCGTTGCTGGTGCCGGCGATCATGAGGAGGACCCAGATCACCACGGCGAACGCCGGCATCGTCCACCCGGGAATGTCCCGGGTGAAGGAGACCGAGTTCGTGATCACGGTGATGCCCGTGTCGTCCTGGACCTTGATCGCGGTGATCGCGAACGCCAGACCCACGACCACCTGGCCGATGAACTTGGCCTTGCTGCGCAGACCGAGGTTGCGCTGCTTGCGGATCTTGATGAAGTCGTCGAGGAACCCGATCGCACCCAGCCCGCAGAACAAGAACAGCAGCAGCAGGGCCGAGGCGCTCGGCGCATAGCCGGTGAACAGCTTGGCCAGCAGGTAGCCCGTCACGACCGAGAAGATGATCACCAGCCCACCCATCGTGGGGGTGCCACGCTTGGTGTGGTGAGCCGTGGGTCCGTCGTCACGGATCAGCTGGCCGTACCCCTTGGCCACGAGGAACTGGATCGCGAGACGAGTGCCCAGCAAGGTGCCCAGCAGGGAGAATCCCCCCGCGAACAGGATCGCCTTCATGCGGTGCGCATCCCTTCGGTCAACGGCTGAGGAGCCCTTCGGCCACGCGCTCGAGCCGACATCCTCTCGATGCTTTCACAACGACCACGTCGTCCGCCGACAGCCACGCGGACAGTGTGCTGATCGCCACATCGACGTCGGCGACGCTCTCGGCGATGTCTCCGGCCCCGTCGGCGATAGCGGCCGCGCCGTCCCCGACGACGATCACGCGGTCGTATCCGAGGTCACGTGCCAGGCGACCGATCGCCCGGTGCGCCTCGTCCGCGGCGTCGCCGAGCTCGAGCATCTCCCCCAGCACCGCGACATGGCGTCCCCGTGGCAGCGCTGCGACGGCGCGCAGCGACGCGGTCATCGACTCGGGGTTGGCGTTGTACGCGTCGTTGACGACGAGCAGACCGTCATCACGCACGGCGCGGGCCATCCGCATGGGAGAGGTCGGCGACGCGGAGGACAGGCGTGCCCCGATGTCGACGAGATCGAGACCTGCGGCGATCGCGCCGGCGGCCGCCGCGGCGGCGTTGATCGCGTGGTGCGCGCCGACCTGGGGCACGTGGACGTCGACATCGCGGTCGAGGTGCTCCAGGACGAAGTGCGGCTCCCCGGCCATGTCGATCTGCACGCCGCCGAGGCGCACGTCGCCCGTGACACCGAAGGTCAGCACGCCGGCAGCGGTGCGCGACCGCATCTCGAGCACGCGCGGGTCGTCGGCATTCAGCACCGCGGTTCCGGACACCGGCAGCGCCTCGACGAGCTCGCCCTTGGCCCGGGCGATCGCCTCCGGCGAACCGAACTCCCCCAGGTGCGCCGTGCCGACGTTGAGCACGATGCCGATGGACGGCGGGGCGATGTCGCACAGCACGGCGATGTGGCCGACGCCGCGGGCGCCCATCTCGGCCACCACGTACCGGGTGTGCTCGTCCAGCTTCAGCACGGTGAGTGGCACGCCGAGCTCGTTGTTGAACGATCCGACCGGCGCGACGGTGGGGCCGCTCCCGGCGAGCACGTGGGCCAGGAGGTCCTTGACGCTGGTCTTTCCCTGCGAACCGGTGAGGGCGACGACCGTGGCGGTCGAGCCATCGAGCTGGTGTCGGGCCAGCAGGCCGAGGCTGGTGGTCACGTCATCCACGACGATGCACGGTCCGTCGACCTCACGGGTGCTGATGGTTGCGACCCCGCCGAGCTGCAGTGCGGCGGACGCGTAGTCGTGGCCGTCGACGTGCTCGCCCGGGACAGCGGCGAACAGCGTCTCGGGGCCGGCGGCGCGCGAATCGATGACGACGTGTCGCACGCGTTCGTCGCCGTTGCTGCCACGCAGGTCTCCCCCGACGGCCCGGGCGACCTCGCCCAGCGTCATGGTGATCACGCGAGATCGCCGATCAGCTCGAGCATCACGGCGTGGTCGTCGAATGGATGGACGACTCCGGCGATCTCCTGCCCACGCTCGTGACCCTTGCCGGCCACCACGACGGTGTCGCCGCGATGAGCCATCTCGATGGCGCGTGCGATGGCGTCGCGGCGTCCGGGGACCTCCAGAGCGACACCCGGACCGGCTTCGGCCCCGGCCAGCACCTCGGTGCGGATCGCGCCGGGCCGCTCGGTGCGCGGATTGTCGTCGGTCACGATCACCACGTCGGCGGCCTCGGCGGCCGCGGAGCCCATCAGCGACCGCTTGCCATGATCGCGGTCGCCGCCTGCGCCGAGGACGACGATGAGTCGACCCGCGGTCACCGGACGCAGGGCCGCGAGGACTGCGGTCACTGCGTCCGGCTTGTGGGCGTAGTCGACGATCGCGGTGAAGTCCTGGCCCGCCTCGACCCGTTCCATCCGGCCCGGAACCCCGGGCGAGGCGGCGATGCCCGCGGCGAGGTCGGCAGGATCGTGACCAGCGGTCGCGAGCGCCACCAGCGCGGCCAGCGCGTTGGACACGTTGAAGACACCGGCGAGCGGGACGTGCAGCTCGGTGACCGAACCGTCCGGGCCCAGCACCTCCAGGTCCGTGCCGAGGCGATGCGGCCGCACGTTGGCGGCACGCCAGTCGGCGACCGCACCGTCGCTGGAGAACGTCGTGGTCGGCAGCGAGGTCAGCTCGACGAGCCGGCGACCGTGCGCGTCGTCGACGTTGATGACCGCGTGCCGGGCGTGTTCTGGGGTGAAGAGCGCCGCCTTGGCCAGGAAGTACTCCTCCACCGTCTCGTGGAAGTCCAGGTGGTCCCGACCGAGGTTGAGGAAGACCGCGACATCGAAGGCGAAGCCATCGACCCGGCCCTGGACGAGGGCGTGGCTGGAGACCTCCATCGCGCAGACCTCGACCCCCTCCTCGCGCATCACGGCGAACAGGGCCTGCAGCTGCGGAGCCTCGGGGGTCGTGAGCGCCGAGGCGGCGGGCACCCCGGCGATGCGGGTGCCGATGGTGCCGACGACGGCGGTCGAGCGGGGCGCGAGCGCAGCCTCGGCGAGATAGGTCGTCGTCGTCTTGCCCTGCGTGCCCGTGATGCCGATGCAGGTGAACGCTGATGTAGGTCGGTCGTGGAACTGGACACTCAGGTCGGCCAGCCGGGTGCGCGGCGAGTCCACGACCACCGTGGGCACGCCGGCGGAACGGTCTGCGCCACCAGGGTCGGTGAGCACGGCAACGGCCCCGGCGGCCACCGCCTGGTCGACGAAGTCGGCGCCGTGGCGCCGAGCACCGGGCAGTGCCGCGTAGAGATCGCCCGGCTGGACGTCGGACGTGTTCAGGCTGATGCCGGTGAAGACGACGTCGGACCCGGCAGCCGGCTC
>JBBSRN010000133.1:0-6979 GCA_038242985.1 Propionibacteriales bacterium
AGTTGGCGAAGACGTTCTGGACGTCGTCGCAGTCCTCGAGGGCGTCGATGAGGCGTTCGACCTTGCCGGCACCCTCCTCGTCGACGTCGACGGTCATCGTCGGCACGAACGAGGCATCAGCGGAGTCGTAGTCCAGGCCGGACTCCTGCAGCGCCGTGCGCACCGGGACCAGATCGGTCGCCTCGCACACGATCTCGAAGGTGCCGTCGTGGTCGTTGACCTCCTCGGCGCCCGCGTCGAGCACCGCCATCAGCACGTCGTCCTCGGTGGTGGTGGCGCTCTCCTGCTCGGCGGGCACGATGATGACGCCCTTGCGGTGGAACATGTACGACACCGAGCCGGGGTCGGCCATGGTGCCGCCGTTGCGCGTCATCGCCGTGCGCACCTCCATCGCAGCGCGATTCTTGTTGTCCGTGAGGCACTCCACCAGCATCGCGACGCCGTCGGGACCGTAGCCCTCGTACATGATCGTGGTGTAGTCGACTGCGTCGTTGCCCGTGCCGCCGCCGCGCTTGACCGCGCGATCGATGTGGTCCTTGGGGACCGAGGACTTCTTGGCCTTTTGGATCGCGTCGTAGAGGGTGGGGTTGCCGTCGAGATCGGGACCGCCCATGCGGGCAGCCACCTCGATGTTCTTCACCAGCTTGGCGAACATCTTGCCGCGCTTGGCGTCGACGATGGCCTTCTTGTGCTTCGTGGTCGCCCACTTGGAGTGGCCGGACATGGGATGTTCCCTTCTGTGACTGCGAGACCCTACGCCGTGATGACACGGTCGACGAAGTACCGGTGGATGCGGTCGTCGCTGCTGACCTCGGGATGAAACGACGTCGCCATGACGTGATCTTGTCGAACCGCGACGATCCTACCGGCGGCGTCGCCCGTCGGTATGGTCGCGAGCACCTCGACACCTGCACCGACCTGCTCCACCCAGGGCGCGCGGATGAAGACCCCGTGCACCGGGTCGTCGAGATCGTCGAAGTCCAGCCATCCCTCGAACGAGTCGACCTGACGCCCGAACGCGTTGCGGCGCACCGTGACGTCGAGCCCGCCGAGGCTCCGCTGCCCGGCGGTGCCGTCCTCGATCCGGTCGGCCAGCATGATCATGCCGGCACACGTACCGAACGTGGGCATGCCACCTGCGATGCGCTCGACCAGCGGCTCGAACAGCTCGAAGGTCCGCGCGAGCTTCTCCATCGTGGTGGACTCACCCCCGGGCAGCACGAGCGCGTCGCACCGAGCGAGCTCCTCGGGTCGTCGGACCGTCAGCGTGTGAGCACCGAGCCGGTCGAGCGCCCGCACGTGCTCGCGGACGTCGCCCTGGAGCGCGAAGACACCAATCGTCGGAGCAGCCACGGGCACAGGGTATCGATGCCGCCTGTCCGCAGTCGTCGAGCGGCGCACCGTGTTCGCGTCGAGTGGCGCATAGTGTTCGCCGAGCGGCGCAGTTTGGCTCGATTTCGGCTCAGATCGGACCATTCTGCGCCACTCGCGGGGCCTGGGCGACGGCGGCGGGGCTGGGGTGGTGACGGCGGCGACGCTGAGCGTCACCGGTCGAGGTCAGCGCACCGCCTCGGTGATGGTCAGCGGCCCGCTTCGTAGTGCGCGGTGACTTCGGCCGCCGACATGGCCGAGTAGTAGACCGCGGCCTCGTCCATCGTCCCTTTCCAGTAGTCGGTCGTCGGCCGGTTCGCCCAGCCGGACAGATTGTCGTACCCGAGGCGCCAGAATCCGTTGGGGATCGACCGGGCGCCGGTGGTCGCCGGGTCCGACGCGACCTGGTCGCCATCCACGTACAGCCGCATGCCTGCTGACGACAACGTTGCGACCACGTGGTGCCACTGGTTGTTGTTGTAGGCCGAAGGCGACCGGATCGTCATTCTCGCGCTCGGCTGGACGCCGAAGACCAGCTGGCCGGTGTTGGTCATGTAGATGTGCCGGTCGAAGCTGGCGGACGATCCCGTTCGCGCGTTGCCGTAGCCGATGAGCCTTCCGCCCGGACTCGTACCGTTCTTGAACCACAGCTCGATGCTGAACACGTTCGGCGAGGTCGGTGACACCGGCGAGCTGCCGTAGCCGGACGTTCCGTCGAACAGCACCGACGAACCGGTGTCCCTCGTGCACGCCTTGTCCGTCGCGCTGGTGACTCCTCCGGTCACCGTGCCAGTTCGGCCGTTGCCTGACGAGTCGTTCGCGTTGCCGTCGAGCTTGTAGTAGAAGAACGGCGTGGACGGATTACCGGACTTGATCGCGGCGTTGCAGGTGAAGTACTTGTTGGCGCCCAGCGTGGTGCTGGTGATCGGCGCATCGTCGGTGAAGGCTGCAGTGGTGAAGACGAACGGGCTCAGCAGAGTCGCGGACAGCAGCACCCCCGCAGACCCGAGGGCCCGTCGGCCCAGGAAGCCGGCCGACATCCGTGTGGTTCCCCTCTCGACCCCGGGGTGCTCGCGCTCGGGCCTGAACTCTGGATCGCCGCCGGAAGCTGACCGGTGCTCGTCGCCTGGACCGGACCGGCCGCTGGGACGCTTCACGATCACCGAGATCAGGCCGGCGACGTAGAGGCCGAGGATGAACAGGCCCACCGGGCTCGAGGCGGCGTTGACGACGTAGCCGGCCTTCGGCACGGTCA
This sequence comes from Propionibacteriales bacterium, assembly GCA_038242985.1. GTDB lineage: Bacteria > Actinomycetota > Actinomycetes > Propionibacteriales > Nocardioidaceae > Aeromicrobium. The sequence continues at coordinate 2,627 of JBBSRN010000133.1, forward strand.
GGCCGACCCGCTGCACCGACGAGACGGTGTAGGTCTCCTCATCGACGCTGGAGTTCGCATCACCCTTGAGCGTCAGCTGGCGTTTCACGCCGGTGCCGGCGATGTCGACGATCCGGTGCGTGACCCGCGAGCCTCGTGAGGTGATGACCGAGACGATGTCGCCCCGCTGCAGGTCGCTCGCATCGGTGGCACGCGACAACGACATGTCACCGGTGGAGATCGCTGGCTCCATCGAGCCGGACCGGAAGATCAGGGGCTTCACGCCCCACCCGACACCGGCCAACGTCAGCACGACGCAGACGACGCCCAGCAGTGCGCCCGAGGTCAGCAGCACCTCACGTGCGCCACGAACGAAGCGGTGCCGCGTCATGACAGGTCCGAGGTCGCCTTGGCCGTGAAGGTGGCGGTGGCCGTCTTGCCCTGCAAGGTATCCGCAGCATTGGTGGCGAAGGTCACCTGGAAGCAGAGCGCCTCGGTGCCGTTCGGCGCAACCGACGTGGTGGGCCGCTTGGGCAAGATGACGGTGTTCGCGGTGTTCTTCAGCGCGCCGGTGTAGATCTGGGTACCACCGGTGCACGTCGGATTGGCGGTGGCTACGGACCTCGTCCCACCCAGACGAACCGTCAGGTTCAGTGCGTTCTCCGAGCTGAACAGTGCGGCGTCGGTGCCAGTCAGGTTCCCCACCAGCGTGTAGCGCAAAGGCACGTTGCCGGCGTTCTTCATCGTGAGCACCTCGGCCGAGGTGTCTGCCGGCACCATGGTGGTCATCGACAGGGTCGTGGTCGCGTAGGCGTCGGCGTTGTTGACCTGCAGATCGAGCGTGCCCGCTGTGAACGAGGTGCCGGAGATCGCCACGTCGTCGGTCCAGAAGGCAAAGGTTCCCGTCGCCCCGACACCGAGTGCGACGCCGAGCGCAAGCACGGCTCGGACTCGTTCGGACCTGAACCACGTTCGAGGGGAGGCGATGCGATGGCTAGACATGAACAGCTTCTTCCTTGCGACGCCCAAGCGTCACGATGATTCCGGAGACGAGCAGAAGTCCGCCGACGGCGATGGACCAGAAGGCCGGAGCGCCGGTGTTGGGCAGCAGTCCACCGATGGGACCGACCTGTGTCGCCGGCGTGAGCGGGCCGCTGCCGCCAGGAGTGCCGGTGCCGTCGTTGACCGTGCCGCCACTGCCTGGATCGCCACTGCCTGGATCGCCACCGCCCGGATTGCCACTGTCCGGGCCGCCTGCGCCGGGCTCGGCGGAGCCGCACGACGAGGACGGGCTGGTGGAACCGTCGACGTCCTCCCGCAGTCGTACCTGCAGGTCGAGGTCGGTGGCATCTCTTTGAGCCGCGTTCGGCGTGGCGAAGTCCACTCCCACGCGCACGTCGATGCGTTGGACCTGCTGCGGCGCGAGGGACACCTCGGCGATGAGGCGATTGCACCCCGTGGTGGTCCTGGAGGTGGCGAATTCATCAGAACCTGCTCTGGCAGCAACGGACAGCTCGCCGTCGCTGGTCAGGTCGTCGCGACCGGTACCGAGCAGGTCCACGGCCAGGCGCGCGTCCTCGGTCGAACGATTGCGCACGAAGAACGACTCGATCTTCTCGTCGCCCGGCACCCAGCGAAAGCTCGGATCGAACAGGGGTGCGGAGAGGTTGGCCGACCAGGTGGATCCATCTGGACTGAACTCGAGTCGAGTGGTTGCGGCCGAGGCGGGGACGATCAGTGCCAGCAGACCGAGGGTCAGCAGGGCCAGCGCGGTGATGCTCCTGAGAGTGGATCTCATGCTGACACCTCCTCGGAATCGGTGTTGATGGTGCGATCGCTGGTGGGCGGACGTCGTCGGTCGCGGGCTGCGCCGACGAGCATGGATGCGGAGTAGCCGAACAGTCCCAACACGATGACCACGGTGGCGACGCCGCGCTGCGAGGAGGTGACCACGGTGGTGACCTTGCCGATGTAGGGCACGAAGTAGAGGCGCTCGCCCCGGATCTGCACCGGACGAACCGGCTTCTCGTCCGCCACGTCGTTCGCGTCGCCCTGGGTGGTGAAGACGGTCTCGCCCTTGGCGGTGAGCCCGACGGCGGCAACGCGATGCGTGACGACCGTCGACTGGCCGGACTCCAGCTGGTAGGTGACGACCTCACCCACACCGATCTGGTCGGTGTCGACAGGTTTGACGACGACCAGCGTGCCCGGGGGCATCGCCGGCTCCATCGAGCTGGTCAAGATCGTGTAGGGCGTCGCTCCCACGATGCGCGGGATGAGGACCGAGACGACCAGCAACGCACCCACGGCCAGGATGATCGACCAGGCGATGACCTGGCCCACCCATCCGATGATGGAGATGCTGCGCTCGGCGCGACGTCGGCTCATGACTCCCTACCTGGACGTGACTGAGATGGTGTTCCGACCTGGCCGGGTGGGCGGGGAGCCCACCCGGCGCGACCGGGGAGAACCGTCGATCAGAGGTTCGGGTTCGTCTGCGTCAGCTTGACCTGCAGAGCATCGAGCGTTGCGACGATGCTCTGTGTGTCGTTCGTGTTGATCTTCGTGCCGGCAGCCTCATCGGTGCCGTACGGGATGGTCACGTCGAACGTCGTGGTGACGACCTTCGCGTCGTCCGCGCTGGTGATCAATCCACCGTTGGCGATTGCAGCGGTGCCCACCTTGTACGTGGTGGCCACGGTCGCGCTGAAGGACGTGCCCGCCGGAAGCGTGGTCACGGCCACCGTCGCCGGTGCGCTGATCGTGGCGCTCAGGTTGTCGCCGGAGGCGCCGATGGTGAACGTGCACTGCTTGGTGATCTTGTCGCCGGGCACGAACTTCACCACGGCCTGACCGGCCTTGGCTGCGCCCGCTGCATAGTTCCAAGTCGCGCCACAGGTGCCGCCGGCGAGCGTCAGCTTGCCCGCGGTGATGGATCCGCCGTTGGCGGTGCCGGTGGCGGTCCAGTACGCGAGCGAGCCCGCACCGCCGAGCAGCAGGGTCCCGGCTGCAGCAGCCGCGATGGCGCCCTTGGTTGACTTCTTCATGCGATTTCTCCCTAGAGGTCGGACCAGAAAGAAGTCCCGGACCATTCCGGGACTTTGGTCCTAACGCACATCGTGACGCACCTCGGGCCCTTTGACAGCGCAAGCGGGCATGACGCGTACCACACAGCGACTCGTCCGCGCCGATGGAAATCGGACACCAAGCAGCAAAGACTGAGATAAATCGCTGTCAAGTCAGTCCATTTTATGAATTGATCTGATTCGCGCAGAGACGGATACGCGAGCCTGTAGCTCGACATGACTAGGAAAGATGGCCCGGATCGGAGTGCGTTGTCGCAGCATGAAAAAGGTCCCGAACCCTTCCAGGGATTCGGGACCTTCTGCTGTGCGCCGCGTGGCGCACAGATCACCAGCCGCGTTCAGCCAGACGGTGCGGTGCGGGGATGTCATCGACGTTGATGCCGACCATGGCCTCGCCCAGGCCGCGCGAGACCTTGGCGATGACGTCGGGATCGTCGAAGAACGTGGTGGCCTTGACCACTGCCGCGGCCCGCTCGACAGGATTGCCGGACTTGAAGATGCCTGAGCCGACGAAGACGCCCTCGGCGCCCAGCTGCATCATCATGGCCGCGTCGGCGGGAGTCGCGATGCCGCCGGCGGTGAACAGCACCACCGGCAGCTTGCCCGCCTCGGCGACCTCCTTGACCAGGTCGTACGGCGCCTGCAGCTCCTTGGCGGCCACGTACAGCTCGTCCTCGGACATCGACTGCAAGCGGCGGATCTCGCCCCCGATCTTGCGCATGTGCATGGTGGCGTTGGAGACGTCCCCGGTCCCGGCCTCGCCCTTGGAGCGGATCATGGCGGCACCCTCGGTGATCCGGCGCAGCGCCTCGCCCAGGTGCGTCGCACCGCACACGAACGGCACCGTGAACTTCCACTTGTCGATGTGGTTGGCGTAGTCGGCCGGGGTCAGCACCTCGGACTCGTCGACGTAGTCCACACCGAGGCTCTGCAGCACTTGAGCTTCCACGAAATGGCCAATACGGGCCTTCGCCATGACCGGGATCGAGACGGCATCGACGATGGCGTCGATCATGTCCGGGTCACTCATGCGCGACACGCCACCCTGGGCGCGGATGTCGGCCGGAACCCGCTCGAGAGCCATGACGGCCACCGAGCCCGCGTCCTCGGCGATCTTCGCCTGCTCGACGTTGACGACGTCCATGATGACGCCGCCCTTGAGCATCTCGGCCATGCCGCGCTTGACGCGGGAGGTGCCGGTTCCGGTGGTGGTGCTGTCGTTGCTCACGCGTGGTCCTTCGTCGAGGTGGTCGAACATCGTCGAGTTTACTCCGGCCCCGACTCGCTC
>JBBSRN010000134.1:0-6851 GCA_038242985.1 Propionibacteriales bacterium
GAGGTGCTGTTCGGGGTGCTCACATGAGAAGGTTATCGGGCGCTTCCGGCGCAAGCCGACTTGGCGGAATGGTAGACGCGACGGTCTCAAAAACCGTTGTCCGAAAGGGCGTGCGGGTTCGACTCCCGCAGTCGGCACGTCAGTTGCTCCGCGCGATGACCAAGCGTTGCCAGATCCCTGCGGTGTCCGCAGGTGGGGTCAGTGGAATGCAGCGAGACCGGTCATCGCCTGGCCGACGACGAGGGTGTGCATCTCGACGGTGCCCTCGTACGTCAGCACCGACTCGAGGTTGTTCATGTGCCGGATCACCGGGTATTCCAACGAGATCCCGTTGGCGCCGAGGATGGTGCGGGCCGTCCGGCAGATCTCGAGCGCCTCACGCACGTTGTTGAGCTTCCCGAGGCTCACCTGCACCGGTTGCAGGGTTCCGGCGTCCTTGCGGCGGCCGAGGTGCAGGGCGAGGAGCATGCCCTTGGTGAGCTCGAGGTTCATCGTGGCGAGCTTGTGCTGCGTGAGCTGAAATCCCGCGATCGGCCTGCCGAACTGCTCGCGGTCCATGGAGTAGGACAGCGCGGCGGCCAAGGATGACCGGGCTGCTCCGAGTGCGCCCCAGACGATCCCGTACCTAGCCTCGTTGAGGCAGCTCAGCGGACCACGGAGGCCTCGCACCTCCGGGAACGCGTATTCCTCGGGGACCCGCACGTCGTCCAGCACGAGCTCGCTGGTGATCGAGGCCCGCAGCGACATCTTGTGCTTGATCTCGGGTGCGGAGAATCCGGCGGTGTCGGTCGGGACGGCGAATCCGCGGATGCCCTCGTCGGTCTGCGCCCAGATGACGGCCACATCGGCGATCGAGCCGTTCGTGATCCACATCTTGCGGCCGTTGATGACCCAGTCGGACCCGTCCTTGCGCGCGCTGGTGCGCATGTTCGCGGGGTCGGAGCCGTGGTCGGGCTCGGTGAGGCCGAAGCAGCCGATCGCCGCGCCGGTCGCCATCGCGGGAAGCCACTGCTGCTTGACGTCCTCGGAGGCCCACTTCCAGATCGCGTACATGGCGAGCGAACCCTGGACCGACACCAGCGACCGGATGCCGGAGTCGACCGCTTCGAGCTCGACGCACGCCAGCCCGTAATCCGTGGCGCTCATGCCGGCGCAGCCATATCCCTCCAGGTGCATGCCAAGGACGCCGAGCGAGCCAAGCTCCGCGGTGAGACCGCGGGGATCGGGGATCGTGCCGTTCTCGAACCAGTCCGCGACGTGGGGCTGGATGCGCTCGGTGCACATCTGGCGGACCGAGGCACGGATCGCCTTCTCCTCCGGTGTCAGGAGATCATCGATGCCGGCCAGGTCCAGCGGCTCAAGGGTGCTGCGGGTCTTGTTCGTGCTCATGGGTCCTCGTCTTCTGTGCGTAGCGAGAGCGGACGGTGTCGTTGTGCTCGCCCAGTCGCGGCGGCCTCCGGTAGCTGTCGACCGGTGTGCGGGAGTAGGTGATCGGGTGCCGGACCTGGTCGGCCGAGTCCGGTCCGACCTCGACCCGGGGGGCGAGGCCCAGGCTGGTGGCCAGCTCGAAGGCGGAGGCGATGTCGCCGACGGCGCCGGCGGGGACCCCCGCCTCGCCGAGTGCGTGGACCCAGTGCTCGGTGCCCTCGCCTGCCAGGGCGTCCTCCAGCATCGCGACGAGATCGCCGCGGTGCGCGACCCGATCGCCGTTGTGCAGGAACCTCGGGTCGCCGATCAGCTCAGGCACACCGATGGCTGCGGCGAGCTTGGCGAACTGGCCGTCGTTGCCGCAGCAGACCGCGACGACGCCGTCGCCGCACCGCAGCGTCTCGTACGGCGAGATCGAGGGATGCCGGTTGCCCATGCGCTGCGGCGACTCCCCCGTGGCCAGATACGTCGAGGCCTGGTTGGCCAAGGATCCGAGCAGGCTCGACAGGAGGTTGACCTCGAGGTGCTGCCCGAGTCCTGACGCGTGCCGCTCGTTCAGCGCGGCGAGGATGCCGATGACGGCGTCCTTGGACGTGAGCACGTCGACGAGGGCCACCCCGACCTTGGTCGGGGCACTGTCCTCGGCTCCGGTGATGCTCATGAGCCCACCGACGGCCTGGACCAGGAAGTCGTACCCCGGCAGGGCGGCACCGTCGGCGGAGCCGAAGCCACTGATCGAGCAGTACACGACGCCCGGATTCGCAGCCGCGGCCGTGTCGTATCCGAGGCCCTTCGCCGCGAGTGTGCCCGGACGGAAGTTCTCGACGACGATGTCGGCGGTGCTCATCAACCGCACCGCCAGAGCGCGGTCGGCCACGTCGTCGAGATCGAGCTCGATGCTCTCCTTCGAGCGGTTGGCCGCATCGAAGTACGCGCTGGTCGTGCTCGTCCACGGCGGTCCCCAGTGGCGCGTGTCGTCACCGACGCCGGGCCGTTCGATCTTGACGACGGTGGCGCCGAGGTCGGCCAGCATCGACGTGGCCAGCGGACCGGCCAGGACCCGACTGAAGTCGACGACGACGATGCCCTCGAGCATGCCGCTCACGTGCGCTCGACCGTCTCGAGGCGTCCCGCCACGCGGCGCGGGATGCGCCACGGATTGTCCGCTCGCAGCGGCGCGGGCAGCATCGAGTCGGGAAGTCCCTGATAGGCGACCGGCCGCACGAACCGGTCCAGCGCGGCGGCTCCCACCGAGGTGGTGGCAGGGTGGGAGGTGGCCGGCCACGGTCCACCGTGCTGCTGCGCCCAGGTGAACGCGACCCCGGTCGGCCAGTCGTTGACGATGACCCGTCCGACCTTGCGCTCCAGGTGCGAGAGCACCCGCGGTGCGTCCGGATCGTCCTCGGCCGCCATGATGCTGGCGGCCAGGGCGCCCTGCAGGTGATCGACGGCCTGCATCGCCTCGTCCAGGTCGTCGTACTCCACGACGACGGCAACCGGGCCGAAGCACTCGGCCAGCACGCGGCTGCCCTGATCGAGCAGATCGATCGAGGCGGCGAGCAGGACGGCAGGATGGGACCAGCCGTCCCCGGTGGTCGACGTCTGACCGACCAGCGTCGCGCCGGCCTCCTGCAGCTCGGCCACCCCGGTCGTGGCCGCCTGGGCGATGCCCTGCGTGAGCAGGACCGGCTGGGGGTCCAGCTGGGCGAGCGCGTCGGCGACGGCGCGAGGCGCCGAGACGCCGCGCGGAACGAGCATCAGCCCCGGCTTGGTGCAGAACTGTCCGCTGCCGAGGGTGAAGGACTGGACGAAGCCCTGGGCGATCGACGCGATGTCCGCGGCCGCGGCCGGGGTGACGACCACCGGGTTGACGGTGCCCATCTCGGCGTACACCGGGATGACCACCTCGCGCTCGTTGGCCAGCTTCCAGAGGCTCATCCCGCCGGCCTGTGAGCCGGTGAAGGCGACGGCCGCGATCCCGGGGTGCTCCACGAGCGCCGTCCCGGCGTCGTACCCGAACACCAGCGCGGCCACTCCCCCCGGAGCCCCGGCAGTGACCATGGCGGCGTGGACGACCTCGAAGGTGCGGTGGCTCGTCACCGGGTGAGCCGGGTGGGCCTTGATGACGACCGGGCAACCGGCGGCGATCGCCGAGGCGGTGTCGTTGCCGAACGTGCTGAAAGCGAACGGGAAGTTGCTCGCGCCGAACACGGCGACCGGACCGAGCGGGACGTTGGTGCGACCGAGGGACGCCGTCGTGGCCGTGGCCGGATCCAGCACGGCGCGCAGGTAGGTGCCCTCCACCGCGACGTCGGCGTAGAAGCGCAGCTGGTTGGCGGTGCGCGTCACCTCGCCGTCGAGGCGGGGCGAACCAAGCGCCGTCTCCCCCTCGGCCAGGCGTGCCAGCATCTCCTGGTTCGCCTCGAGCGCGTCGGCACCGGCGTTGATCCATACCTGACGCTGCGCCGGCGACGCAGCGGCGAGGACCTCGGCCGCTGCCTGAGCCTGCGCCACGATGTCGGCGAGCTCGGTGCTCGTCGTGTGGTCGATCGACCCGGCCGTCGTGCCCGATCGGGGATCGAAGCTGACGTCGGCGTTCATCGCTGCGCCTGCACGGCTGCCTCGAGAACCGTCACGGCATCATCGAGCAGCTCATGATCGATGACCAGCGGTGGAAGCAGCCGGATGACGTTGCCGAACGTGCCGCACACGAGCACCAGCACGCCCTCGGCGTGACAGTGCGCAGCGACGGCCTTGGCGATCTCCGGCGCCGGCGTCGTCGTGCCGGGCTTGACGAACTCCATGGCCAGCATCGCGCCGCGACCACGCACCTCACCGATCGACGAGCCCTCCCCCGCCAACGCTTCGAGGCGAGGCTTCACGAAGGCTTCGATGTCCCGTGCCTTCTGGATCATCCCGTCCTGCTCGATCGCCTCGATCGCCCCCAGTGCGGCTGCGCAGGCCACCGGATTGCCCGCGTAGGTGCCGCCGAGACCGCCCGCGGGTACCGCGTCCATGAGCTCGGCGCGACCGGTCACTGCCGACAGCGGCATTCCGCCACCGAGCGCCTTGGCGGTCGTGATCATGTCCGGGACGACGCCCTCGTGATCACAGGCGAACATGTCACCGGTGCGTGCCAGGCCGGTCTGGATCTCGTCGGCGACGAAGACGATCCCGTGCTCGGTCGCGAACTGCTGGACCCGGGCAAGATATCCCGGCGGTGGAACGATGAAGCCGCCCTCGCCCTGGATCGGCTCCACCACGATCGCGGCGACGTGGTTCGCCCCGATCTGGGTCAGCACCATCTCCTCCAGGCTCGCGAATGCCTCGTCGGCCGCAGCGTCGGCACCGCCGGGCCACCGGTAGGGATACGGCGACGGGGCCCGATAGACCTCCGGGGAGAACGGCCCGAAGCCCTCCTTGTACGGCACGTTCTTGGCCGTCATCGACATCGTGAGGAGGCTGCGGCCGTGATAGGCGTGGCTGAGCACGACGACAGCGGTCCGGCCGGTCGCGACCCGCGCGATCTTGATGGCGTTCTCGACGGCCTCGGCACCGGTGGAGAACAACGCGGTCTTCTTCGCGTGATCGCCCGGTGTGATGCGGTTGAGGGTCGCGGCGACCTCGGTGAACACGTCGTACTGGGTCACCAGGAAGCAGGTGTGCGTGAACTTCTCGGCCTGGGCCTGGATCCGCTCCACGACGCGGGGATGGGACGCTCCGACGCTCGTGACGGCGATGCCGGACGCCATGTCCAGGACCTGGTTGCCGTCGACGTCGAGCAGGATCGCTCCTGAAGCCTCCGCCACGAAGATCGGCAGCGTCTGGCCGAGGCCGGTCGGCAGGGCCTCGTCCCGGACCGCCTGCAGCTCGATCGAGCGGGGGCCCGGCAGCGCCGTCCGGATGATCCGTCGTTGTTCCACGATCGTCATGCGAGCGCTCCTTCGGAGGTGAGAGGTGGTGACCTCATGATGGGTGCAGGCCCCGCCTGCCTTCTTCGGACGAATCGCACCATCGCGGGATATCTTGGATATGTTGCACTGGTGAGCATTCCCACCGTCGGCGAGCTGTGCGCCGCGGTTCCCGGCGCGCTGTTCCCCGCCGCCGGCTCGGTGATGACGGACCTGCCCATCTCTGCGGTCCACGTGAGCGAGCTGGCTGATCCGACGGGCTATCTGTCCGGTGGCGAGCTCCTGCTCACCACCGGACTCGCGCTGCCCGATGCCGCGAGCGAGTGCGAGACGTACGTCTTGAGGCTCCAAGCGGCAGGCGTTGCCGCCCTCGGCATCGGCCTCGGTCCGTCGCACGCCACGATCCCGGAGGTCCTGACGGCTGCATGCGCCAAGCACGAGGTCTGCCTGGTGGTCGTACCTCCCGGCGCCGCGTTCCTGACGGTCACCAAGGCCTACTGGACGGCACGATCTCGATCGACGCAGCGCGAGCTCACCGACGCCATCTCCTCGCATCGCTCGCTCGTCGATGCCATGGTCTCGAAGGATCCGGTGGGCGAGACGATGAAGGCTCTCTCGCGCGCCATCGGAGCGTGGGTGGCCCGCCTCGATCCAGCTGGCGTGGTCGAGCGGGTCTTCCCCGCCGGTCGCGTCGCGGACGCGATGGGGCTCGCCGACCAGATCACGACTCTCCGGGCCGCGGGTACCCATTCCTCGGCCACCTTCCCGGTGGGCGAGGAGGTGGTCGCCATCTCGCCCTTGGCGTTCGGCAACCGAGTCGTCGGGTTCATCGCGATCGGTTCGACCGCGCCGCTGGGTGTGCGCGCGCGTCAGCTCGTCCTGACCGCCGGAGCGCTCCTCAGCCTGGACTCCGTACAGCGCCAGCGGGCCGACGCAGCCACCGTGGCACGCATGCAGTCGGTGACGAGCCTGCTCGACATGGGCTTCGTCGAGCCGGCCCGGCGCCTGGCTGCGCGGCTCGACCTGCCGGTGCTGGGCGACACCGTCCAGGTCCTCGTCGTGAGATCGCCACGATCTGGCGACGTGAGCGAAGCGGTACAGGGCTGGATGCCCGGGGCCATGCCCGGTCCCATCGAGGACGATCGGTCGTGGTTCGTCATGTCCGAGGTGCACCCGCCCGCCGATCAGCTCGGGGGGCGGCTACGGAAGCTTGACCCGCGGGTCACCGTCGCGCTCTCGGACCCCGTGAGGATCTCTGCGGTCCACGCCGTCAGGGTCGGCCTGTTCGACCACGTCTTGAGGCTGTCTCCCGGCTCCATCGCGATCACCCGCGAACGGCCCATCGACGACGACGTGGTGGGCGCCGGGGTCCGCCGGGTCATCGAGCACCGACGCACCGACCTGACCGCGACACTGGTGGCCTACCTGCGTCATCGCGGTCAGTGGGACGCGACGGCTCGCGACCTCGGACTGCACCGCAACACCGTGCGGCACCGGATGGGCACGATCCGC
>JBBSRN010000135.1:0-6829 GCA_038242985.1 Propionibacteriales bacterium
CGGCCCGATGCAGCAAGGCGGCCAGATCGTCCTCGGGACGGGCCTGCGCCACGCCCGCCGACCACGACACGGTGGCGTCGCGACGAAGCCGCGTCTTGGCGCTCATCGCCCCGAGCGCGCCCTCACCGGGAAGCACGATGATGAACTCATCGCCGCCGACCCGCCCCAGCAGGTCCTGCGGCCGGAGCCGCGCCTCCCACTGCCGACACGCCTCGACGAGCAGGGCGTCGCCGCCGCGGTGGCCGTGCAGGTTGTTCACCTCGCGCAGACCGTCCAGATCGATCGAGATGATCGAGAACGGTGTGCCGCGGTCGACCAGCCGGGCCAGCAATCGCTCGCAGGTCTCGGTGATGCCGCGCCGGTTGACGACCCCGGTCAGCGGGTCGAGCCGGGCCAACCGCTCGGACCGGGCCCGGACCACGGCGAGCACCTCGGCGGCGATGACCACCTGCACGATCAACGAGACCCCGAGCCCGGTCAGCAGCGTCTCGCCGCGCTGCAGGACCGCGAGGAACCACCACAGGGTGCCTCCGTACAGCACCACCCGGCCGGACCGACCCGGCATGAACCACACGATGTACAGGCTCAGGACCGGCAGCACCGCGCCGTTGGCGAGCACGGCAAGATCGACGCCCGTCGTCCGGGTCAGGACGCCGAGGGCCGTCATGGTCGCGGCCGTCATGACCAACGTTTCGCGCTGGGTGAGGCGGTCACCGCGGCGCAAGGCGTACACGGCGAGCGCGAGGGTCATGACGGCGAAGGCCAGCAGCAGCCACCGCGGGCTGCGCTCGGGGGTCCAGGTGATCTGCGCGAGGACCAGCAGCGTGAAGGACGCACCGTGCACGATGGCTGTCGTCTGGGCGAGCGGGGCCATCGTTCGAAATCTGATGACACCCTCCGCGACTCGCGAGTCCATGGCTCCCCCGGATCTGAGTATAGGAAGCACGGTGGTCCAGCGACGGGTATCGAGGCGAAATCATCCGATCTGACTAGGAGATCGCAATGGTGCCGACACCTGGCCATCTGTCGAGGCGAGCCGAGGCCACGCCGAAGCTCTTGTGTTCGAACAAGTGTTCGAGTAGACTAGATGCATGATGGCGCCCGAAGTGACGACGGAGGTGCTTCGCCAGACGGCGCAGGCGCTTCGGAGCGGCGACGTGCGCGACTCGCTGCGGGCGGTGCAGCGTGCGCAGGACGTGCTCGACGGGGTCAAGTCCGAGCTGATGGTGCAGCTGGAGGCCCAGAACCTGTTCGAGCTCGACGGCGCGTCGACTCCCCGGGCGTGGGTGCGTTCGCAGCTGCGCCTCGACGGTGCCCAGGCCGCCAGGCTGGCGCGCGCCGGCGACACGTTGCGGCGTCTTCCGGCGGTGGCTGAAGCCGCCGATGCCGGTGACATCCGACTCGAGCACGTGAACGTGTTCGCCTACGGTCTCAAGCACATCGGCCAGGACCTGGTGACCGAGTCGATGGACTGGCTCATCGGCGTCGCCCGCACCAGTGAACCGTCCGAGCTCTTCGCGGTGATGAAGAAGCTCCGCGACGCCGTCTATCCCGACGAGCTGGACGAGGCGTGGGCCAAGGGTGCGGATCGCCAGCACTTCGACGTCGGGCCCGTCCCGTTGGGCTATCACGTGTCCGGGTTCCTCCCGACCCAGATCGGAGCCAAGCTCCGCGCCGTCCTCGACTCGCTGTCGGCCCCGTCCGGTGAGAACGACACCCGCTCGACCGATGAGCGCCACGTCGACGCGGTCGACGAGCTGGCGTCCAGCTTCCTGGAGTCCGGCCTGCCATCGGACCAGGGCATCCGCCCTCACCTGTCGGTCAACGTCAGCGCCGACACCCTCGACGGGCAGCCCGGGGAGCCAGCCACCCTGGTCGGATTCGGCCCGATCGGCCCGCAGCTGCTGAGCCTGCTCGCCTGCGGCGCCGACATCACCCCGGTCCTCACCAGGCAGGGGTTCCTGGACCAGCCGATCGTGCTCAACGTCGGCCGCACCAAGCGCCTCGCCACCGCCAAGCAACGCCGAGCGGTCCTGACCCGCCAGCACGGGCAGTGCGCCGCACCCGGCTGCACCAGCACCCACCTGGACATCCACCACGTCATCTGGTGGTCCCGCGGCGGCCCCACCGATCTGGACAACCTCATCGGTCTGTGCTCCAGGTGCCATCACCTCGTGCATCGCGAGCACCTCCTCATCACCGGCACCGACACCGGCTTCGACTTCACGACCAGCGTCGGTCGACAGCTCCGCGACCGCCACCACCGACGGCGGCGACTACGCGTCACCGCTGCGTGAGTGACACGCACCGAGGTCACCCGCGCAGCGTCGAGAATCCGTCGGAGCTCGTGCCGCACGTCAACAGCGAGCACTTCATGAAGGCCACCGGCGAGATGCGACAGGTCTCCGCCCAGGCGATCAGACCGTACGGGCCATGCTCGCCAGGGCCAGCTCCAGCACCTCGGGAGTCGTGGCGTAGTTGAGCCGCACGTGCCCGGCACCGCCGACGCCGAACGGAAGGCCGGAGTTCAGCGCCACCCGCGATCGTTCCAGGATCACCGCGGCCGGATCGTCGCCGAGCCCTGAGCCCGTCAGGTCGAGCCAGGCCAGATAGGTTCCGGTCTCCCGCTTCCACCGGGCCCCGGCCACGGCCTGCAGTCCGTGCTCGAGCTGCTGCCGGTTCTCGGCGAGATCGGCGTGCAATCCGTCCAACCACGTGTGGCCGTGCCGGAACGCCGCGACGTGGGCGATCATCGCGACATGGCTCGGCCCGTGGCTGACCATCTCGTGCAGGTGCGAGAGCCGGGACGCCGGACCTCCCAGCATCAGGGCCGCCTTGAGACCGGCGAGGTTGAATCCCTTGGCCGCCGAGGTGACGACGATGGCGTCCTCGGAGCCGTCGATGCTGAGGTACGGCACGAATCCGGACTCGACGAGCGGAGCGTGGATCTCATCGACCACCATCGTGACGCCGTGCTCGCGCGCCAACGACGCGAGCGCCGTCAGCTCGTCGCGGGTGTGCACGACCGAGGTGGGGTTGTGCGGATTGCACAACAGATGGACCGAGCCGCTCCCGGCCGACCGGTAGGCCGCCTCGACAGCGGCCAGATCGAGTCGGTCGTCGCGGCCCAGCGGCGCATCGAGCGTGCGGCGTCCGGCGTGCTCGACGTAGCCGAAGAAGGGCGGGTAGACCGGCGGGTTGACGATCACGGTCGCGCCCGGTGCGCTGACCAGGCAGATGGCCTCGCTGACCCCGGTCATGACGTCGGCGGCCATGGCGGACATGGCCGTGTCGACGGTCCACCCCCACCGATCGGCGGCGAACCCGCCGAAGGCCTCGGCGTACTCGCGCACCCCGGCGGGGTATCCGGTGTCGCCAGCCTGCATGGCAGCGGCGACGGCATCGACCACCTCGGTGATGGGATGGGCATCCATCTCCGCGACCCACAGCGGCAGCACGTCGGGCCCGTGCTCGGCCCACTTGATGCTGGTGCGCTCACGCAGACGTTCGATCGGCAGGTCCCGCAAGGGGTGGATGGTGCTCATCGACTCATTGCACACCATCGATCGCTCCGCCGGCCCGGAGGAGGGCGCCGAACCGGCCCCCGCCCCGGGGTGGTGGCTCTCAGACGGCGTCGGCGAGGGCCTGCTGCTCGTCGGTGGACAGCTCGATCGAGGCGGCGCCGAGGTTGTCCTCGAGATGGCTGACGCTCGACGTGCCGGGAATCGGCAGCATGACCGGCGAACGGTGCAGCAGCCACGCGAGCGCCAGCTGGGCGGGCGTCGCGTCGTGCTGCTCGGCGAGCTGGGTGAGGGCACTGCCCTCCTTGGACAGCTCGCCGGTGGCCAGCGGGAACCACGGGATGAAGCCGATGCCCTCGGCCGTGCAGTGGTCGAGCAGCGGCTCGGCGTCACGGCTGGCGAGGTTGAACATGTTCTGCACCGACACGATCTCGGCGGTCTTCTGTGCTTCCTTCAGCTGATCGACGCTGACCTCGGACAGCCCGATGTGCCGCACCTTGCCGGCGTCCTGCAGGTCCTTGAGGGCGCCGACCTGGTCCGCGACCGGAACCTCGGGATCGATGCGGTGCAGCTGGATCAGGTCGATGCGATCGGTCTTGAGCTTGCGCAGGCTCAGCTCGACCTGCTGCTTGAGGTAGGCCGGGCGGCCGACCGGGACCCACTCGCCGGGACCGGTGCGGGTCAGACCGGCCTTGGTCGCCACGACGATGCCGTGCTCGTAGGGGTGCAGCGCCTCGGCGATGATCTCCTCGGAGACGTCGGGGCCGTAGGAGTCGGCGGTGTCGATGAACGTGACACCGAGGTCGACGGCCCGGCGTACGACGGCGATCGCCTCGTCGCGATCCTTCGGCTCGCCCCAGACGCCGTCACCGGTGATCTGCATGGCGCCATAACCGAGGCGGACGATGGGCATGTCGCCACCGAGGGTGAACGTGCCGGAAGCTGATGCGTCAAGACTCATGTGAGTAACAAGGCGCGCCGCGCCGCGACTATTCCATCGCCGGTGGCGGGACGTAGCATCGCAGCGTGCCCCACACCCAGCTGACGCTCGCCGAGGCCGCCGACGTGCTCGGCGTGCAGCTCGACCAGGTGCAGCGGCTCATCACGCTCGGCCGACTGGACTACCAGCAGGTCTGCAGCGGCCGGTGCGAGCTGCTCGTCAGCCGCGAGTCGGTGCTGGCGCTGCTGCCGACCGGCCACTAGCCCCCCTCCGGGTTGCTAGGCCTCTTCCGGTGAGGTGGGGCGCGGCATCGACACGGTCGGTGACGGCAGTCCCCAGATCTCCCCGCCGAGACGCGCCACCGGTCGCATCAGGTCGTAGTCGGGCTCGCCGTCGACCATCACGGCCTCGTCGACGCTCATCAGCATGACCTGTCCGATCACCAGCACCGAGTCGCCGATCTCGTGGATCTGGTGCACCACGCACTCCAACGACGCGGGTGAGCCGGCCACTCGCGGCGGGGCCACGGCGGTGCTCGGCACCATCTCGACGTCGACGGCAGCGGCCTCGTCGACGTCGGCCCCGAACGGCGCCGAGGTGGAATTGATCGCGTGCATCATCTGCTCGGTCGACGTGCAGATGACGAACTCACCGGTCTCGCGGACGTTGCGGACGGTGTCCTTGTGCCCGACCGACGTGAAGGTCACCATCGGCGGATTCGCGCTCGCGACCCCGAAGAACGAGTGCGGGGCGAGATTGCCGACACCGTCGGCGGACAGGGTCGAGATCCAGGCGATGGGACGCGGCACGACGATCGCCGTCAACAAGCGATAGGCATCGACGCCGGGATCGCCGGGCTTGAGGGAAAGACGCACCGAACCAGTGTCTCAGGAGGGACAGCCCGCGGCACTGTCTCAGGCGGGAGCGGTGCCAGACAAGAGCAGTGTCAGGCGGGATCGATGTGGCCGGTCGGGCCGTCGAGCGCCTCCACCGGCTGCTCGGCGGGCGGCTCCGTGCGATCGAGCACTTGCTCGTTGAGATACCGCAGGACGACTGCGGCGACCGCCACGAGCGGAACCCCGAGGAAGGCTCCGACGACGCCGAAGAGCGTCGAGCTCAGCACGACGGTCAGCAGCACGACCGACGCGTGCAGGTTCAACGTCCGACCCTGCAGCCAGGGCAGCAGCACGTTGCCCTCCAGCTGCTGCACCGCCAGCACGACACCGGCGATGATCAGCGCGGCGACCCACCCGTTGGTGACCAGCGCCACCAGGACCGCCAGCGCACCGACGACCACGGCGCCAATGACCGGGGCGAAGGCCGCAGCGAAGGTCAAGACGGCCAGCGGCAGCGCCAGCGGAACCCCGACGATGACCAGCGCCATGCCGATCAGCGTCGCATCGATCAGGCCCACCAGCGCCTGGGTGCGGACGAAGTCGGCCACGGTGGTCCAGGCGCGAGATCCGACCTCGAACAGGTGCCCGCCCACCTGGGGGCCGCTCAGGTCGCGCAACCACGGCAGGAAGCGACGACCGTCCTTGATCATGAAGAACGAGAGCACGAGGGTGAGGACGACCGTGATCAGTGCTGACGTGACGGCGCCGACGCCGACGAGGACACCGGACGCGATCGAGCTCGCGCTCGACTGCAGCCGGTCCTGGGCGGCGTCCACCAGCGCATCCACCTGGTCCTGGGTGACGTTCAGGTTGCTCCGCGCCACCCAGTCCTGGATCTGGACGAGTCCGTCCGAGGCGCTGTCGGCGATCTCGGTGGCCTGCGATCCGATCGAGGGGGCGATGAACCAGGTGACGAGCGCGAGGCTGCCGATGGCTCCGAGGATGACCGCGAGCGCAGCCACGGGTGCCGGCAGGTTGGCGTGGCGCTCGAGCCACTGCGCGGGCGGGAGCAGCACCGTGGTCACGATGAGGGCGAGGAGCACGGGCAGGACGATGCTCCACGCCTGACCGATCACCCACCCGAGGAGCGCGATCCCGATCGCGATGATCACCAGGCGAAGGGTCCACCGGGCCAGCCAGATCACGCCGGTGCCGATCACCAGCTGACGCGACGGCACGGCTTCGTTGGGGCTGTTCGTCATGAGGAGCTTCCTGCTGAGCGGTGCGCTAGCTGGGCCGCAACACCCGCGAGCTCGTCGACGAACTCGTTCATCTCGTGGCCGGCGTGGCCCTTGACCCACTCGAAGGTGACGTCGCCGCGCTCGAGGACCAGCTCGATGAACGGCTCCCACAGGTCACGATTCGCCACCGGCTTCTTGGCGCTGTTGAGCCAGCCGCGTGAGTGCCAGCCACGCCACCAGGTCTGCGCGAAGCAGTTGACGACGTACTGCGAGTCGCTGACGACGTGAAGC
>JBBSRN010000136.1:0-6823 GCA_038242985.1 Propionibacteriales bacterium
GGCGCCATGACCTTCGCGATGCTGGCGTCGTCGCTGCGGGGTGCTGGACGGATGGCGGTCTCGATGGACGCGCGCGGATTCGCCGACGCGCACGATCGCACGTGGGCCGAGCCGGCCACCTGGTCCCGCGCCGACACGGTCGGCTTCGTCGCCACGACAGCCCTCGGCGCCGTGCCCGTGATCGCCCGCCTCCTCCTCTGACCGCTGGCGAGTCACTGCGTCACCCCTCGCGAGTCACTGCGTCGCGTGCGGCGAGTCACTGAGGTTCCTGACGTCGTGCCGCAGTGACTCCTGGGAAGGAGCGCAGTGACCCGCGACCGGTGACTCAGTGACTCCGGAGGGGTGACTCAGTGACTCCGCAGGGGTGACGCAGTGACTCCCGAGGGGACGGGCTCTGGCGCGCGGCCGCGCTCGCGGCTAGGGTGCGGACTAAGCAAGCGCTTAGTCCCTTTTTGGAGGATCCATGCCCCGCGTGTTCGACACCCTCGACGACTTCACGGCAGCTGCCGGCGAAGAGCTCGGAACCAGCGACTGGGTCACGGTGACCCAGGACCAGATCAACACCTTCGCCGACGCCACCGGCGATCATCAGTGGATCCACGTCGATCCCGATCGCGCCGCCGACGGACCGTTCGGCACGACGATCGCCCACGGCTACCTGACCTTGTCCCTTCTGCCCGTGTTCAGCCAGCAGATCTACGAGGTCAAGGGCCTCGCCATGGGCGTCAACTACGGCGCAAACAAGGTGCGGTTCCCCAACCCGGTGCCGGTCGACTCACGGCTGCGCGCCACCGCGACGCTCAAGGAGACGGCGAAGATCGCGATCGGCACGCAGGCGATCATCACCTTCGTGGTCGAGTGCGAGGGTGCCGAGAAGCCGGCGCTGATCGCCGAGGTCGTCTACGTGATGGCCGCAGCCGGAGAGGACGCCTGACATGGATTTCGCCCACGACGCGAAGACCCAGGACCTGATCGAGCGCATGGAAGCGTTCATGGACGAGGTCGTCTACCCCGCTGAGGCCACCGCGAAGGAGCAGATGGAGGCCGCGACCGTCAACGACACCTGGTCGTTCCCACCGGTGGTCGACGACCTGCGCGCCGAGGCCCGCAAGCGCGGCCTGTGGAACTTCGCCCTCCCGGGTGCTCCGGAGGAAGGCGGCCTGACCAACCTGCAGTACGCGCCGATCGCCGAGATCACCGGCCGCAGCATCCAGATCGCCCCCGCTGCGCTCAACTGCTCGGCGCCGGACACCGGCAACATGGAGGTGCTGCACATGTTCGGCACCGACGAGCAGAAGCAGCGCTGGCTCCGTCCCCTGCTCGATGCCGAGATCCGCTCGGCCTTCGCGATGACCGAGCCCGACGTCGCGTCATCGGACGCCACCAACATCGAGCTCTCGATCGTGCGCGACGGCGATGAGTACGTCATCAACGGCCGCAAGTGGTGGATCACCGGTGCGATGAACCCGGACTGCAAGATCCTGATCGTCATGGGCAAGACCGATCCGTCGGCCGAGCGGCACCGTCAGCAGTCCATGATCCTGGTCGAACGGGACACTCCCGGACTCGAGATCGTGCGCGGCATGCACGTGTTCGGGTACCAGGACCGCGACCACGGCGGCCACGCCGAGCTGCGGTTCACCGACGTGCGCGTGCCGGCCGCCAATCTGATCGCCGGCGAGGGCGAGGGCTTCGCCATCGCGCAGGCACGGCTGGGCCCCGGCCGCATCCACCACTGCATGCGGTCGATCGGTCTGGCCGAGCGCGCCATCGAGATGATGTGCAAGCGCGCCTCGGAGCGGGTCGCGTTCGGTCGGCCGATCGCCGAGCAGGGTGTCGTGCGCGACTGGATCGCGGAGTCTCGGCTCCGCGTCGAGCAGCTGCGCCTGCTCTGCATGAAGGCTGCGTGGTTGATGGACACCCACGGCAACAAGGCCGCGCACACCGAGATCCAGATGATCAAGATCGCGACACCGAAGACGGTCGAGTGGATCATCGACAAGGCGATCCAGACCCACGGTGCCGGTGGCCTGAGCCAGGACTTCCCGCTGGCCGAGATGTTCGCAGGGGTCCGCACCCTGCGCTTCGCCGACGGCCCGGACGAGGTCCACAAGAACGCCCTGGCGAAGTCCGAGCTGAAGAAGCAGCTGCGCTGATGCAGCTCGAGGGCGCGAGCGCCGTCGTCACCGGTGCCGCTGGTGGCATCGGTGCGGCGGTGGCGCGGCGCCTGCTCGATCGTGGCGCCGGCACCGTCGTGCTCACCGATGTCGACGGCGAACGCCTCGGCGTGACGGCCGACGCGCTCGGTGACCATGCCGTGGCGGTGGTGGCGGACGTGACGACCGAGATCGGCATCGAGGAGGTGCTGACTGCGGCCGGCGGGACGCCGGACCTGTACGTCGCCAACGCGGGGATCTTCCGTGGCTTCGGCCTCGAGGCCACCGACGAGGACTGGTCGGCGATCCTCGACGTCAACCTGATGGCGCACGTGCGCGCGGCCCGGCTGCTGGTGCCGCGCTGGCTGGAGGTCGGGTCAGGCTGCTTCGCCGTGACGGCGTCGGCGGCAGGCCTGCTGACCCAGCTGGGCTCACCGACGTATGCGGCGAGCAAGCACGCGGCAGTCGGTTTCGCGGAGTGGCTCGCCGCGACCTACGGCGATCGAGGGGTCCAGGTGGCGGCGCTGTGTCCCATGGGGGTCCGCACCCCCATGACCGATGGCGGGCGGGCTGCCGACGGCGACGCAGGCGTGGCCCACGGTGCGGTGGCCACCGCCGGCGACATGATGGACCCGCTGGACGTCGCGGACGTGCTCCTCGACGCGATCGTGGAAGGACGCTTCCTCGCGCTGCCCCACGAACAGGTCGGCCAGATGTACGCCCAGAAGGCCGCTGATCCTGACCGGTGGATCGCCGGAATGCAGCGGTATCGCCGCTCCCTCGAGGCCTGACCCTCGCCGCATGACCCCCGCCGCATAACCCCCGCCGCCTGACCCCCGCCGCCTGACCCCCGCCGCCTGACCCTCGCCGCCTGACCCCGTGGGCGGTGACTTGATCGGCTCTCACGGCGCTGAGGTCCGATTTAGCCACCGCTGGACACGGTGAAAGCCGACTAAGTCACCGCCCCGAGGGGCGGGTCAGCGGGCGGTGACGGTCTCGCGCATGATCTCGGACATGGCGGCGTAGCCGGTGTCGTTGGGATGGAAGTGGTCCGCGGCCACCCGTCCGGACCAGGTGCGCAGGCGCGGATCGCGGAACTCGGCGGTCACCAGGTGACGGGCCGACGTGATCTGGCCGTTGAAGTCCGTGGCACCGCGCCGACCGCCGGGCTGGGTGGCGACCACGGTGCCGGCGGGCAGGCGTTCGAGCAGGACGGCGAGATCATGGGGCAGGGTGCTGCGCGCCTGCCGATTGAGCAGGTCGTTGCTGCCGATCATCACCGTGACCAGGTCGGGGGTCACGCCCAGCGACTCCAGCGCGGGCAGCTGTCGCTCGAGCAGGTCGGTCACCAGGCCGCCGGACACCGACAGATTCACCAACCGGTGGTCCGGCAGAGCGTCGGTGACACCAGCAGTCCAGCCGCGGTCGAAGGCGGACGCACCGATGCCCTGGGTCATCGAGTCGCCGAGCGCCACCCACAGGGGACCGCCGGCTGCGAGCGCCGTGCGGTTGTGCGCCTGCCACGCCTCGGCGTACGGCACGACCTGTGCCTGCACGTCGCGGACGCCGCTCAGGAAGCGACTGGCCAACGAGATGAACGGGCCTGCCGGCCGCCCGCTGAGATTGGAGTAGTCGAAGGCGGAATCTTTCACAGATCAAGTGAATCATCTCGATCCTCACCGCGTACCCTGATGCGGTGCCGTCCCGCTTCCCGCTGAACCCCCTCTGGGTTCGGTCCGCCTTCGTCGCCATCGGCGTCATCGCCGGGGTGTACGCCGCCGATCTGCTGACCGAGCTGGAGGGCACGACCCGCACGGTGCTGCGCATCGCCGCCATCGTGGCCGCTGCCGTGGCCGCGGGGACGTTCTTCCAGCGCTGGAGCGTGGTGCCGGCACGCACCGTCCCGCACCACGCGATGGCCGCGCTGGGTCTGCTCGGCGGCGCGCTCGTCGCGTCGTCGGCGTTCGGTGCAGGACCCGGTGCGTTCGGCAACGAGCTCACCGCCTCGCTCGGCCTGGCGGCACTGGTCGTCAGCCTGCTCGCCGCCCGCGCCTCACTCGCCAGTCCGTCTGGAGTCAACCGATGATCGAACTTCTCACGCCCACCCAGATCGACGAGATGCGTCCTGCGGGCCGGTTCGTCGCCGACGTGCTCACCACCGTGTCGGCGGCCGCCGACGTCGGCGTCGATCTGCTCGACCTCGATGCGTTGGCCCATCGCCTGATCAAGGAACGGGGCGCAGAGTCCTGCTACATCGACTACCACCCGTCGTTCGGGGCGATGCCGTTCGGGAAGGTCATCTGCACCTCGGTCAACGACGCGGTGCTGCACGGGCTGCCGCACCGCTACCAGCTCAAGGACGGCGATCTGCTCAGTCTGGACTTCGCCGTCGCCGTCGACGGCTGGGTGTGCGACTCCGCCGTGACGGTGAGCGTGGGGACGCCGCGTGAGGAGGACCAGCGGTTGATCGCCCATGCGCAGGAGGCCCTCGACGCTGCGATCGCCGCGGCCCGTCCCGGGAACAAGATCGGCGACATCTCCGCGGCCATCGGTGCCGTCGGCCGCTCGCACGATCTCGCCATCAACACGCAGTTCGGGGGTCACGGCGTGGGCCGCACCATGCACGGCGACCCGCACGTCCCGAACGACGGTCGGGCCGGCCGCGGCTTCCCGCTCAAGCCGGGACTCGTCATCGCGATCGAGCCGTGGTTCCTGCACACCACCGACGAGATCCGCATGGACGACGACGGCTGGACCATCCGCAGCGCGGACGGCTCCCGCGGCGCCCACGTCGAGCACACCATCGCGATCACCGACGGCGATCCCATCGTCATGACCGACCGGGGCTGACCTGATGGCTCGTCGCGCGGCGGCACTGTGCACTGCCGCGCTCATGGCCGCGGCCCTGCTCTCGGCAGCCCCGTCGCCTGCGCTGGCCGGCGAGGACGACCCGGTGATCGGCCAGAGCGGTGACCAGGTCACCTACATCGATCCGAGCCTGGCTGGCGAGAGCACGACCACGGTCGAGGGCACGCTCCAGGTGGCGCACGTCGACCGGCTCGACCGGGCCGGGCGGCCGGGTTCAGAGCTCGCGTACGCGGTGCGGACCGACGACGGTGAGTCCGTCCGGGTCCAGATCGCCGAGGACCTGCCCGCCAGCGCGGCGAACGGCGCCGTCGAGGCCGAGATCGTCGACGCCGGCTCCGGGCCCGCGCAGGTGGCCGAGGCCACGGTCGTGACGGCGTCAGAGGCGGCTGGGTCCGGCGCGCAGCACCGGGCCTACGTGGTGCGCGTGTCCAGGTCCGGCTCGCTGCCCAGCGAGTCGGCGATCGCCAAGCAGCTGACGGCCAACGTCCTCACGGAGTGGCAGGTCGAGTCCGAGGGCGCGATCGCCAGCTTCACCGTCGACCGCACCGCGACGCTGGCCGCCAGCGAACCGGCGTCGCAGAGCAAGGCGGATCTGTGCGCGATGGCGGACCCGTTCGGGCTGTGGAACGACGGGGCCGCACAATTTCCCGACGTGGACTTCGGGGCGCCGGGCAACCACCTGATCATGATCGTCTCCGGATCAGGCTGCGCGGCGATCCGCTCCACCACGTTGGGCATCGGGACGATCGGTCGGGGCCTCGGTGACGGCGGATCCTCCAGCCTGCTGTGGGACCCCGACTACGTCGACGCCACCGGCGTGCACGAGCTGGGTCACAACTTCAGCCTCGGGCACGCCAACGTCGAGGGCGCGGAGTATTACGACCTGTACAGCGTCATGGGATTCGGCACGCCCGGCGGCCAGGCCCCGGCCCTCGATTCGTTGTTCCGTGACCGGCTCGGCATCAGCGACGCCGACGAGGTCGCGCAGCCGGTCGACGGGACCGTTGCCACCTACGGCCTCACGGCGCGCGGACTCGGGTACGGGTTGCGCGGCATCGCAGCCACCGACCCGGTGACCAAGGTGACGTACTGGATCGACTACCGCACTGGCGTGGGCCGCGATCTCGGCTCGAGCTACGCGGACACCGCCACCGACTCCGGCGAGGGGCTGCGGTACGGCCCGGGAGTGGTCGTGTACCGGCGCGCTGCGGACTACGCGAACAGCGGCGACATCGACGTCGTGAAGCGCGAGGCCGGGGCCGTCGACGACACGTCATGGACCGCCGGACAGCAGTTCACCTCGCCGTCCGGCGGCGTGACCGTGAGCGTCCGAGTCGTCGCCGGGACCTCCGCGAGCGTGAAGGTGGCGATCAACGACAAGACGTTCTCGGCGTCGCCGCCAGGGATCGCCGGCACCGCGAAGGTGGGTCGAACGCTTCGTGCGGTCGAGTCGTACTCGCCGGCGCCGACCTCCTACCGGTACCAGTGGTACTGGCGCGACAGCAGGGCGATCAAGGGAGCGACGTCGAGCACGTTCACGGTCCCCGCAGCCCAGCGCGGCGAGCGGCTGCGGGTGCGCGTCACCGGCGTCCGCGACGGGTACCGGTCCCGGAGCATCACGAGTGCGAGCTCCAGGACCGTCGTCGCCGGCACGTTCACCGCGACCGCACCGTCGATCCGCGGCTCCGCCCGGGTCGGCTCGACCCTGCGCGCAGCCGCCGGGACCTACTCGCCCCGTCCCTCCTCGTACCGCTACCGGTGGTACTCCGGACGGACCGCGATCAAGGGTGCGACGTCCA
>JBBSRN010000137.1:0-6685 GCA_038242985.1 Propionibacteriales bacterium
CCCCGTCGACCGCGCGAAGCCGTCGGCTGCGTAGCCGGCGCCCTGCTCGTGCCGCGGCGAGACGTGGGCGATGCCGTGCCTGGCCAACGCCGCGTACGCGGACAGGTTGTGGGTGCCGGGAATCCCGAACACCGTGTCGACTCCGTGTGCGGCGAGGCCGGCCACGAGGGCTTCGCCTCCGGTCATGCTAGCCATGGTTGGACCTCTCATCGGTGTAGACGGACTTGCCGAGCCATTGACCGCCGTCGACGACGAGGACCTCGCCGGTGACGTAGTCGGCTCGATCACTCATCAGGAACGACGCGGACTCCGCGATCTCCTGGGGACTGGCGAAACGGTTGGCCGGAACGCCGCCCTGGACGCGGGCGCGAGCAGCGTCGCTGCCCCACAGTGCCTGGCCTGCGCCCTCGGTCTCGGTCGGGCCGGGCGCGATGCAGTTCACCCGCACGCCCCGCGCGGCCCACTCCACGGCCAGCGTGCGGGTCATGGCCACGATGCCGCCCTTGGCCGCGGCGCTGTGGACCGTGCCGGGGTGGCCGTGCCACGCGTAGGTGGCGATGACGTTGAGGATCGATCCCGAACCCGCCGCCAGCATGTGTTGGGCGGCCGCGTGGGTGGCGTAGAACGAGCCGTTCAGGACGATGTCGATGACGGCCTTCCAACCGTTGGGGCTCAGATCCTCCCCCGGTGACACGAAGTTGCCGGCCGCGTTGTTGACCAGTGCGTCGATCCGTCCCTCGCGGGCGGCGACGCCGTCGATCACCTCGGCCAGGCGCGCAGCGTCGCGCACGTCGCACGAGGCGAAGTCTGCCGATCCGCCGGCGGCGGTGATCAGCTCGACGGTCTCCTTCAGCGGATCCTCGCGGCGCCCCAGCACCACGACCTTGCCGCCTGCGGCCGCGTACCGCTGCGCGATCGCGCGGCCGATGCCCGAGCCGCCGCCGGTGACCACGGCCACGCGCTGGTCGAACTCGCTGCGAATGTCAGGAATCAACATGTCGTCCTCCTTGGCTGTGGACCGCCGGTTGCGCGACGATCAGCGCGTCGACGGCCAGGGCACCGTCCGGTGCCACCCTGATGGGATTGATCTCCAGGTCCTCGATGTGTGCATGGGTCGCGATCGACTCCGAGACCGCCACCACGATCGAGGCGAGTGCGGTCAGGTCGACGGCGGGCCTGCCGCGCCACCCCTGCAGCAACGGCAGGCACGCGAGCCGGCTGATCATGCTCATGGCGGTCGAGCAGTCCACCGGGGCGAGCTCGACGCAGACGTCGCGGCGCAGCTCGGCCTCGGTCCCGCCGGCGCCGACCACCACGAGGGGACCGAAGTCCGGATCCTGACGCCCGCCGACGAGCACCTCGACGACGTCGGCACGACGATCCTGTTCCTCCAGGACGTACTCGCCCTCACCGAGCCGGGCCGTCATGTCGTCGTGGGCCGCCGTGACCGCAGCCAACGAGTCGAGCCCCAGCTGGATCCCGGCGTGCTCGCTCTTGTGCTCCAGCCAGCCCGCCTTGAGGACGAGGGGAGGCGTGAGGTCGCCGACCGCTGCCGGCAGCTCATCGCGTGAATGGACCCGTGATCCGCGGGGCACCTGGACGCCGAGCTCGGCCAGGAGCGCCCGCGCGGACCAGTAGCCGGGCGCAGGCACGGCGGCCGTGGCGTCGAGCACCTTGACGTCCCGGCCGGGCCAGGCGTTCAGGTGCGCCGCGTGTGCGAGCGCCCTCATGACGGACTCGACGTCGAAGAACGCGGCGATGCCGCGCTCCCGCATGCGGGCCACCGCCGGGGAACCGGCGCTCATGGTGTGCACGACCAGGGGCAGGTGCGAGGTCTGCACCAGGTCACCCAGCCGATCGACCACGGCCAGCTCGGCGTCGTGCAGGCTCGCGGTGTCCTCGCCGTAGCAGCCGAAGTAGCCCGACAGGACGACTGCGTCGACCTCCCCGGACTCCAGCAGGATGCGGCTCAGATCGGCATACGCGTGCAGATCGGCCTCGCCGGCGCCGGCCAGGTCGACCGGGTTGGACACCGAGCCGCCGGTCGCGAGCCGTGCGGCCACGACGGCCTGGAGGGCTGCGGAGAACACCGGTGTGGTCAATCCGCAGGCTGCGGCGACGTCCGCCGCGATGCCACCTTGGCCCCCGCTGTCGCTCACGACAGCGATCCGCCGGCCGCTCGGACGCGGAGCAACGCTCAGATAGCGCGCGATGGCGATCAGCTCGGTCGGGGTCGAGACGCGGATCGCGCCGGCGGCGCGGCAGGCCGCGTCGACGGTGTCCAGCGCCGAGGTCAACGAACCGGTGTGCGACCGCGCCAACCGGCGGCTTCCCTCGCTCGCGCCCGTGGTGAGCACGACGGTGGGCTTGCCGGCCTCGGCCAGGCGTCGCAGCGTCCGCACCAGCTGGGCTCCATCGGTGAAGCTCTCCAGGTACAGCGCCACGATCTGGGTGGCCTCGTGGTCGATCAGGTCCTCGAGCAGCTCGGTGGCGTTGACGTCCAGCTGGTTGCCCACCGAGACGAAGCGCGAGACGCCCAGGCCGGCGCGTGCGCCGAGGATCGCGATCTCCGAGCCGAGCTGTCCGCTCTGCGACACGATCGCCAGCGAGCCGGGATGGAAGTTGCCCCAGGCCAGCTGGAGCTCGGATGAGGCGTCGTAGAGGCCCAGGCTGTTGGGACCGACGATGCGAGCACCCGCGGCGCGAATCGTGTCGCCCAGGCGCTGCTCGTCGAGCACTCCGGCAGTGATGCCCAGGAATGCCTTCACGCCCAGGTCCAACGCCTCGGCGACCACGCCCTCGACGAATCGCGGCGGGATGCAGAGCACCACCAGCTCAGGGACCTCCGGCAGCGCCGACAGATTCGCGAAGGCGGCCTGGCCCTGGATGCTCGAGGATGAGGCGTTGACCAGGTGGACCGTTCGGCGGTGCCCGCCGCCCAGAGCGCCCCGCGCCAGCCAGTAGCCCCACTTGGCCTGGTCGTCGGACGCACCGACGATCGCGACCGATCCCGGATCGCGGAAGGAGCCCAGGCTCATGAGCGGCCGAAGCGCGTCTCGATGGCCTCGAGCTGCTCAGCGGTGAACGCCATCGCTGCTTCGCGCAGCGTGATCCCACTCCTGCCGGCACGCTCGAACATGCTGGACACGATGCGTCGCATCTCGGCACGGATCTTGTCCTCGGACTGTGCGATGTCGGCGTCGACGTCGCCGAAGAGCATCCACCACCACCAGGCGTTGGTGGCGGAGTTGGAGACGAAGTCCGGCACGACGTGCACGCCGCGCGCCGTCAGCAGGGCCTCGGCCTCGGGCAGGACCGGCATGTTCGCCGCCTCGGCGATCAACGAGGCGGTGATCTGCTCCTGGTTGTCGGGGGTGATGCAGTAGGAGACGGCCGCCGGGACCAGCACGTCGGTCGCCACGGTGAGCCAGTCCCCCACCGGCAGCTGCGAGTCGTCCTCGGCCAGCACGGAGCGATCGATCTCACCGAAGCTGTTCCTCGCCCCGAGCAACAGCTCGACGTCGAGTCCGGCGGGGTTGGCGATCACGCCGTTGGCGTCGACGATCCCGACCACGAGCAGGCCAGCCCGCGACAGGTACCGGGCGGTCGCCCCACCCATCGAGCCGAAGCCCTGGACCACGACACGGGTCCCGACGCGGGGTCGCCCCAGCTCGTCCAGCGCCGTCAGCACGGACTCGGCCACGCCGAGCCCGCCGACCAGCTCACCGAGACCGACGCCATCGACCGTGAGGCCGAAGGCAGCGCCGAGCCGCTCGATCGCCGCGTCCTTGTCCTCCAGCAACGGGTAGACCGCCTGGATGGAGCTCTCCAGGCCGAGCTCGTCGATGACCTCGTCGATCAGCTTCTGCTGCAGACCCAGGTCCTCGCCCATGGTCCAGTGGGACTCCAGCAGCGTCCGGATCCCCTGGATGTAGCGCGTGAGGATGCCGCGCATGTCCGGATCGTGGGGGTTGCAGTCGATGCCGCCCTTGGCGCCGCCGAGTGGCACGTAGCGATTCTCGGGCCGGTAGTACAGGCCCTCCTTCAGCGTCATGCCGGCGGCGAGACCCCGCACCTCATCCAGGGTGCAGCCCTCGCGCATCCTCAGCCCTCCGCTGCAGACTCCGCGGACCAGACGATCGATGACCAGGTAACCCTGTCGACCACTGACGGGGTCCGTCCACGTGACCTCGAGGAACGGCGCATGGCCGGTCTTCATCGACGTGTCTTCGAGGGCAATCGACATGGGGGCTCCTGATCGGCGCATACTTACTGAATGACGGTTCAGTCTGTACCGCTGCCGGAGACGATGTCAAGAGGGGCGAGACGACGCTTCTGGTGACCTCAGGGCGGACTCCTCGGTCCCCAGCTCCCAGGCGACCTGGCCGACCAGCCAGCCACGCAGCTCGTCGCGCTTGAACGCGCCCTTGTGCACCAGCAGCCGCACCGCGAGCCCGTCAAGCAGCGCGGTGATCCGCGTCGCCGCATCATGCGCGTCGCCCACCCGGAACAGTCCCGCCGCCACGCCCTCGTCGATGACTGCGGCGATCTCCTTGGTCCACTGGTCCTGCAGATCGGCCAGCACCTTCGACAACGCCTTGTCGCGCAGGGCGGCCGACCACGCGTCGACCCAGATCTGCCAGCCGCGGGCCTGACCCGTCGGGGCGTACCAGTCCAGGGCTGCCATCAGCCGCGTCGCCGGAGAGTCGGCCTCGCGCATGACCCGCCGCAGCTTCAGCAGATCGCGCTCGGCGGCGTGCTGCAGCGCTTCGGCCAGCAGATTCTCCTTGGTCTCGAAGTGGTAGATGATCAGCCCCGGGCTCACGTCCATCGCCGTGGCGACATCAGCGATCCGCATGGTCAACATGCCGTGCTCGCGAATCTGCTTCAAGGTCTCGCCGAGCACCTCGACGCGCCGCGCTTGGGCACTCTTTCTCTTCATCTGCTGCACCCTACCGGGATCGGACCACCCGACGGCCCTCTGAAGACTGACATCGCGAAAGCGGTTGACAATCGATGTGAGCCGCGGCACAGTCGTCACATTAACTGCACGGCCATTCAGGATGAACCTTGCGCAGCATCGACGGAAAGACGGAGAACATGGGACAGTACGGGCTTCGAAAAGTGGCGATCCTCGCAGCAGCGATGAGCCTCGGCCTCGCCGCCTGCGGCAGCGGCGGCGGCGACTCCTCGAAGGCCGGCGACTTCGGCGACTGCAAGGTCTACGGCAAGGCCGGTTCTGTGTCGATCAAGCCGGTGAAGAAGGACACCCTCACCGTCCAGACGAACTTGCCGTCCCCCGGGTGGTGGAAGGGAACCTCGCCGGACTCCATCGACGGAGGCTACGAGTACTGCCTCGCCGCCAACATCGCCCACCGCGCCGGCCTGGGCCGCGTCAAGGTCGTCAACGCCTCGTTCGACGCGCTGGTCGCCGGACAGACCAAGGACTACGACATCGCCATGGCGCAGGTGTCGATCACGCCCGAGCGCGAGAAGGTCGTCCAGTTCTCCCAGCCGTACTTCGACTCCAACGTCGCGGTGCTGGTCAAGAAGGGCACCTCGATCACCTCGGAGAACATCCGGTCCAAGAAGCTCGGCGCGGCCCTGAGCACCACCTCGGTCGACTTCGTCAAGAACGAGATCAAGCCCACGACCAAGGCCCGGGTGTTCCAGGACACCGATGCCATGGTCACTGCCGTCGCCTCCGGACAGATCGACGGCGCGATGCAGGACACTGCCATTCTGCTCGGCTTCGCGAAGGGATCCGGCGGCACGCTGAAGGTCATCGGACAGTTCGAGACCGGCGAGAAGTACGGCGCCATCTACCCCAAGGGATCGGCGAACGCCGAAGCCATGGACACGGCCATCTCCGACATGGACGGTGACGGCACCCTGAAGAAGCTGTCGGCCAGCTGGCTCGGCCCCACCCTCGGCGGCGATCCGGCCAAGATCCCGACGTTGACCGTTCGATGAGCACGGCGCCCTCGCCACACCAGCAGTCCGAGGAGCGACAGCAACCGGCACGCAGCAGTCCACCCGCGGTCATCCCGCTCGCGGTGACCGCCATCATCGGAGCAGCCGTCGCTGCGTTGAGCGCCATGCTCGCGCTGCGGGGGCTGTACTCCCTGATGGGATCGCCCGGGGTCGTGGCCAAGACCGCTCTGATCGTGGCCGCTGTCGTGGTGTGGGCGCCGATCATCACTGCACTTCCGGCCATCTCCGGTGCTCGCCGGCGGCGAGCACTCCTGGAGCAGGACCAGGTCGTCGAGGCACGCCACACGTCGGCGCTCGCCCGCGAGTCCGCCCTCACGAGCCTCGGCTACGCAGCGGCCGTCCTGGTGCTGGCCGGCCTGCTCGGCTTCGCGACCACGAACGACGGCGCCATCGCGCAGACCTTCCTGCGCGGTTCGTTCATCGCCGACGCGTGGCTCGACGTGCTCAAGGCGTTCTGGGTCAACGTCCGGGTCGCCCTCGGCGCCGAGGTCATCGTGCTGGTCTTCGGTCTGGTGATCGCGGTCATGCGGATGCTGCCGGGCCGCGCCGGACGTCCACTGCGCGTCCTCGCGATCCTGTACGCCGACACCTTCCGCGCGATCCCGGGCATCATCGTGCTCTACCTGGTGGGATTCGGGCTGTCCCTGGCGGACGTCCCGGTGTTCAGGGATCTTCCACCCATCTGGTTGGC
>JBBSRN010000138.1:0-6674 GCA_038242985.1 Propionibacteriales bacterium
ATTCGCCGTGCCCACGGACAGCCCCGGGTTCACGGCCAACCTGATCCTGCACAAGATGTCGTTGCGTGCGTCGGCGACCGCCGAGCTCGTCCTGGAGGACTGCCGCGTGCCGGCCAGCGCGATGTTCCCCGAGGTCCGCGGACTCAAGGGCCCGCTGTCGTGCCTGAGCGAGGCTCGCTACGGGATCGTCTGGGGCTCGATGGGCGCCGCGCGCTCATCGTTCGACGCAGCGGTTGCCTACTCCACGACCCGCGAGCAGTTCGGACGCCCCATCGGAGGATTCCAGCTGACCCAGGCCAAGCTCGCCGACATGTGCGTCGAGCTGCACAAGGGCATGCTCCTCGCGCTGCACCTGGGCCGGCGCAAGGACGAGGTGGGCCTGACCCCAGAGCAGGTCAGCTTCGGCAAGCTCAACAACATCCGCGAGGCTCTGGACATCTGCCGGACGTCGCGGACCATCCTGGGCGCGAACGGCATCTCCTTGGAGTACCCGGTCATCCGGCACATGAACAACCTGGAGTCGGTGCTCACCTACGAGGGCACCAGCGAGATGCACATGCTGGTGCTGGGTCAGGCCCTGACGGGACAGAACGCGTTCAGCTGAGGTGTCCGATCCCCGGCTGGACTCCTACGTCCACCTCACGACACCTCGCGCCGTGATCCTGATGCTGCACGGCGGTCAGGAGAGCAACACCGAACCGGTGCGGGACACGCACGCCAGCTGGTGGCGGATGGCACTCCTGTCCCGTTCCCTGGCGGACTTCGCGCGTGACGAGCAGATCGACCTGGACCTCCTGCAGTACCGGCTCCGCGGCTGGAACGATGCATCGGATCCTTCACCGGTCCGCGACGCCCGCTCGGCGCTGGAGCGCTTCGGGATCGAACGGCCTGGTGTCCCGGTGGTGCTGGTCGGTCACTCCATGGGCGGTCGCACGGCGTGCCACGTCGCGGACGATCCAGCCGTGCTCGGTGTGGTGGGCCTGGCGCCGTGGCTGCCGGAGGGCGAATCGAACAGCGCGGTCGCGGGCAAGTCGCTGCACGTGCTGCACGGCACCCGCGATCGGTGGACCTCGCCGCGATGGAGCCGGGACTACGTCGAGCGCTCGCGGGCGACGGCGTCTGCGGCGTCGTGGGAGTCGTTGCCCGGTGCCGGCCACTTCATGTTGCGGCAGTCCTCGGCGTGGAGGCGCTTCGTCCAGGACTCGATCCGCACCATCGTGGATGACACGACAGGCCCGACGTGACCGAACCGGTGGCCTGGGGCGTCGCGCTGGTCGCCCTGGCGATCGCGGTGTACGCCGCATGGCACACCGCCCGCGACATGCCGTTCTCGAATGCGCTGTTCTACGCCGTGGCGGTGCTCGAGATCGGCCTCATCGGCGTGCTCGTGGGCGCTTCGATCGCGTTCGCCGGCACCGACCGGGAGGTCGATGGCATCTTGTTCTTCTCCTACCTGGTGACCCTGGTCGTGATCCCGCCGGCGGCCGTGCTGTGGGGCATCGCGGAGAAGTCGCGGTGGGGCACCGGTGTGGTGGTCGTGGCCCTGCTGTCCGTCGCCGCACTGACTGCAAGACTGCACGGGATCTGGGAGGGAACCGTTGTCTGACTCATCGACCGCCACGGGTTTCGGGCGGGTGCTCGTCGCGGTGTACGCCGTCTTCGCCCTCGCGGCGAGCGCACGATCCATCACCCAACTCCTCACGAAGGCCGATGAGGCTCCTGTGGCGTATGCGCTGTCAGCCGTGGCGGGCCTCGTCTACGTGGTCGCCACGTGGGCGTTGGCCACGGATCGGCGCCGGATCGCCGCACTCACGATCGCGTTCGAGCTCGCCGGTGTGATCGTCGTCGGAATCCTCACGATCGTGGACGGCTCGTTGTTCCCCGACCAGACGGTGTGGTCGGACTTCGGCCGCGGGTACGCGTTCGTCCCGCTGGTGCTCCCGTTCGTCGGCCTGGGGTGGCTGCGGCACCGAATGACTCCGGAATGAAGCGGACCGACCCCTGGTGCGCGTAGCCTGCCGACATGGCTCGATTCATCGACATCCACCCGGACAACCCCCAGCAGCGCACGGTCGACCAAGCGGTCGCCGTGATCGCCGACGGCGGACTCATCGCGTATCCGACGGACTCCGGCTACGCGCTGGGAGCCCAGATCGGCAACGCCGACGCGCTGGACCGGATCCGGTCGATCAGACAGCTCGACGACAAGCACCACTTCACGTTGGTGTGCAAGGACTTCTCGCAGCTGGGCCAGTTCGTGCACGTGGACAACACGGTGTTCCGCGCGGTCAAGGCCGCCACGCCCGGTCCGTACACCTTCATCCTTCCGGGCACGCGTGAGGTGCCACGACGTCTGCTGCAGGACAAGAAGAAGACCGTCGGGGTGCGCATCCCGGACCATCGCATCGTCCAGGCGCTGCTCGCCGCGCTCGGCGAGCCGCTGCTCTCGACGACGCTGATCATGCCCGGATCTGCCGAGGCCATGACGCAGGCATGGGAGATCGCCGAGGAGCTCGACGGTCGGATCGACGCGGTGATCGAGTCCGGCGTCGAGGTCATTGCCGAGCCCACCACCGTGGTGGACCTCAGTGACGGCTTCGCCGAGATCGTCCGCGTCGGCGCCGGCGACCCCGCCCCGTTCGAGTAGGCGCCGCCCTCAGAGCTCGCTGTGTCTGATTGCCGTCAGAGACGGCGGTGTCTGATTGCCGTCAGAGACGGCGGTGTCTGATTGCCGTCAGAGACGGCGGTGTCTGATTGCCGTCAGAGACGGCGGTGATCCACCCGCGAGTTCTTCGGACCGCGTCGTTCGACGCGGACCAGCGGGCTGAGCTGCAGCAGCCGCACGACGTGGCCGCGGTGGGGGCGGTAGCGCTCGAGACGGGCAGGCACGTCGTCGGCCGTGACCCGCTCGCCGGTCAGGCCGACGCCGACGAGGTTCGCCAGGTGGTAGTCGCCCCACGACACGGCGTCAGCGTCGCCGAGTGCGCGGCCGCCGACCTCGGCGGCGGTCCACGCGCCGACTCCGGGAATCGAGCGGAGCGCACGATAGATCGGTTCGAGGTCGTGGTGCGTCGCAGCGAGCTGATCGAGGCGGTCCATGACTCGGGCCGCGGCCTGGGCCGTGCGGTAACGCTGCGGATCCACGCCGGCACGGTGCCAGTCCCAGGATGCGATCGCAGCCCACTGCTCGGCAGTCGGCACCACGCGCATGGGCAGGGGAGTGGGTCCGGGAGCCGGGGTGCCGAATCGGCCGAGCAATTGCCGCCACGAGCGGAAGGCGTCCACGCCGAGCACCTTCTGCTCCAGGATCGCGGGGATCAGGGCCTCACCCATCCTGCCCGTGGCAGGTGTGCGCAGGCCCGGGTACCGGCGGTGGGCGTCGCTGACATGCGGGTGGGCGCCGTGCGGGAGCACGAAGGGGGAATGGGGGAACCACGAATCGAGCTGCTCGAGCACCTCCTGGCCACCGGGACCCCAGGCCTGCGCGTCCACTGCGTGCGCACCGATCTGTCGAAGGCGAAGGGTCGCCGGACCCGAGGGCATGCGCGTGGTGCGCCAGATGTCCGCTCCGACACGTCGCTGGCTGGGATCGCCCGGTCCCCGCTGCAACGACGACAGCGAACGCCGCAGATCGACCGGGTCCGCCCACGACACCGAACGTGTCAGATCGTCCCGATGCCCTAGCGACGGAACCACCGCCGATGCGCCGGCGGAGTAGGCGACTGCGCCGTGCGCACGCGGGTTGCACGGCGGGCCCGCCACCGGTCCACCTGCTCCTCGAGATCCCGAGTCGAAGTGATCACCGGGGGCCCGCCCTGCAGCTGTCGTCGAGCCTCGACGATGCGCTGGTTGAAGTCGTCGACGATCTCGCGGACCCGTTGCTCGCTGCCCTGGGCGTCGAGCCGATCGTCCAGCTCGGCATCCTCTCGACGCAGGCCCAGCGCCGGCGGCAGGACGCCGGTGATGTTCTCGCGCTGGATGAGCTGCTTGACCCACCACTGCGGATCGTGGGGCCGATCATCACCGGGGATCGGCTTGCCCGCCCCGGGCAGGTTGTCGAACTCACCGCGTTCCATGGCCGCCCTGATCTGCAGGTCCACCCACATCGACTGGTGCTCGAACCGCCGATCCGGCCTCGCCTCGGCGTCAGTCCCGGCATCGTCCTGCTCGGCCGCCAAGCGCCGCTGGTACTGGAACTCGTGCCTGTCCCGCGCGCTCATCGAATCACCTCACGTCCTTTGAGCACCAGTGGCAGGGTACCGGCCAGCACCACGGCCAGCAGCAGCATCGTGAGCGGGCCACTGGACACATCGATCAGCACCGTGCCGAGGTACGGTGCCGCGAATCCGACGTACGTCAGGCTGTAGAACACCGCGTTGACGGTGCCGAGGTCCGCCGGCGCCGCGATCAGCTCCACGGTGCGCAGTCCACCCACCAGCAGGAATCCGTACGCGATGCCGAAGCCCACGCATGCCGGCACCACCAGCCAGCCGGTCCCGGTGGCAGCGGCCACGGCAGCGACGAGGAAGCCGAGGATGCCGCAGATGACGCCGGTGAGCAGCGTCGCAGTGATGGTGAGGCGACGCGCGAGCGGTTGCAGGAGGACACCGGTGCCTAGGGTGAGGGCGACCAGCGCACCGCCCACGGCGATCTCCGGCCCCGGCACGTCCACGATGGCTGGGACGGTGGTGAAGGCGAGTGCCGCGCAGCCGAACACCCAGGGAGCGGTCGGGGCCACCTGCAGCAGGAATCGCGATCGCGTCAAGGAGTGCTTGACGCGCGAGGCCTCGGTCGCCACGCCTCCGGGCCGCGCCAAGGGGGGCTCGGTGGTGCGCCAGGCGACCGCTCCCACGACGACCGTGAGCACGAGGTGCGGGACGTAGGGGAGCAGGGTCGGTGCTGGCGCCCACTGGGCGACGAAGCCCGAGACCAGTGGACCGGTGCCGAAGCCGGCGGACAGGGCGATCGCGGCCCGACGCGCGCCGGTGCCGGCCGGTCCGACGGTCAGCTCCTTGACCCAGGCGGTGCCCGGTGCGAAGGCTGCCCCGGAGGCGATGCCGGCCAGCAGGCGGCCGAGCAGGAGCAGCCCCGGGCTCGAGCCGCCCACCATGAGGACCACGGTGGCCAGGAACGACAGCACGAGCACCGGCCGCAGCACCCGGCGGCGACCGATCCGATCCGAGACCGGAGCCACCAGCAGCAGTGCGGGGACGAGACCGATCGCGTACGCGCCGAACAGTGCGGTGACCTGTCCGTCGCTGGCGCCGTTCTCGATGCGATACACCGGCAGCAGCGCGGCGAACTGGTTGGCTCCCCATCCGACCGCGAACAGGGCCAGCGCGGCCCTGGTCCAGTCGGGAAGGGGGGAGCGGGGCACCGGGTCAGACTAGACGGGGTACGTCAGGCGTCCGTCCGCGTCCACTGATGGAGCGGCGCCCCACTGACCCGTCTGGTGCACCAGCGGCTCCGCGTCGTCCAGGATGTGCCGCACGGACCAGCCGCGCGCGGTCAGTGCGTTCGAGATCAGCAGGCGGTGGCAGCGCCACGGCATCGGCTCGGCGCACATGAGCGCCACATGTCGCTCGGCGGCGATGTCGGTGACCTGGGCCAGCCCAGCCTCGAACTCCGGCTGCATCGTGTAGTCCGCATAGTTCTTGAAGCTCACGTTGTTCCACCCTGCGTTCACGTCGGGGTCGACGTCCTGCTTGCGTCGACGACCGCCGAGCTGCTCGACGTGCAGGTACGCGACCTCTGCGCCGTCCAGCCACCCGGGCATCACGTCGCGACCGAACTGGGGGCTGGTGCGCGAGCCGGGGTGGGCCCGCACGTCGGCGATGGTGTCGACGCCGTTCTTGGCCAGCAGCTCCAGGAAGGTCGACTCCGGGCGGGTCCAGTGGCCTATCGTCCAGATCTGCGGCACGTGACGTCAGATCTTCGTGAGCGCGGTGCCCTTGTGCATCGCCAGGTGGTCGGTCTTGTCGCTCTTGATCTCGTACTGCGGCTCGTCGGTGCTGCAGCGGCGGGTACGGCCCTTGAAGTCCACGTCCTCGGTGTGGACCTTGGTGATCGTGCCCTGCACGTGGCCGGCCTCGGAGTTCCAGCGCACGTGGTCGCCGACCGAGTAGGTGTTCGTCATGTCTGCTCCTTGGGATGTCATGTCGATGGTAGTTCGGTGGAACCCTCAGTGAAGTCCGCCGCTGTCCAGCGTGACGTGGGCCTGGGTGCCGTCGGCCCCGCAGCCCGGACCGTTCGGATAGGCCGTTCTTGCCTCGACGGTCGTGGTCGCAACGTCGATCATCCGACCTCCGTCTCGATACCGCCCGTTCACTGCGACGGGCCCCGCGCGCAGCTCCGCCAGCACGTGGCCGACCTGCGTGCCGTCGCTCTCGGAGCTGCCTGATCGTCCCGGGCGAAGGACGACATGACCTTCCTGGCACTGGCCCTCGACGCAGACGTCGAGCACGAGGTCGTGCACCGGGGCGACGTCGGAGGCCACCGTGATCGCGAGACCGTGCTCGCTGCCCATTGCCGTGCACGGTCGCTCGGGTGCCGAGCCCCGCGAGCAGCCAGCGAGGGCGACGACCAGCAATGAGCCCACGACGACGCGCATCCGCATGCCAGAACTGTAGGCGGGATACTGGGGCAGCCGGTGGAAGTCGCTGCGGGGGATGGGA
>JBBSRN010000139.1:0-6649 GCA_038242985.1 Propionibacteriales bacterium
CTGCGACGGCGGCGATGCCTGCTGGCTCCACCAGCAGCTTGGAGCGTTCGAGCATGCCGATCAGGGCCCGGCTCATCGCCTCCTCGCTGACCGTGACGACCTCGTCGACGAGATCCCGGACGATCTGGAACGGGATCGATCCAGGTTGCGCCACCGCGATGCCGTCAGCCATCGTGGCGCCCATCGTGGCCGGGACCGGAGTGCCCCGGGCCAGGGAGGGCGGGTAGGCGGCGACCTCCTCGGCCTGCACCCCCACCACCCGGATGTCAGGTCGCTCGGTCCGCAGCAGCGCGACGCCGGCAGTCAGGCCGCCGCCGCCGAGCGGCACCAGGATCGTGCGCACGTCGGGCACCTGCTCGATGACCTCCAGCCCCAACGTCCCCTGGCCGGCCACCACGTCCTCGTGGTCGAACGGGTGGATCAGCACGGCACCGGTCTCCTCGGCGAAGGCGGTCGCTGGCACGAGGGCCGCCGTCACGCCGTCACCGTGGAACCGGATGTCTGCGCCGTATCCCTCGGTGGCGGCGATCTTGGGCAGCGCGGCCCCCTCGGGCATGAAGATGGTGGCCTTGGTGCCGAGCATCGAGGCCGCCAGAGCCACACCCTGTGCATGGTTGCCCGCACTGGCCGCGACGACCCCCTTGGCCCGTTGGGCATCGGTCAACCGGGCGATGCGCACGTAGGCGCCGCGGATCTTGAACGAGCCGGTGCGCTGCAGGTTCTCCGCCTTCAGGTACACCGGGACCCCGGCGCGTTCACTGAGCCAGCGCGAGTGCGAGACCGGCGTCACGTCGATCACGCCGGTCAGAAGCTCACGCGCAGCCCGCACATCACTGAGGTCCATCGAGCTCCACCGCTTCTTCTGGTTCGTCCTGAAACTCTTGGGCGGTGTCGACCAGGTGCCACGCCACACCATTGAGGCATGCCGCCAGCGGCACCGCGATCAGCGCGCCGACGATGCCGGCCACCGCGACTCCGGACGCGATGGCCAAGATGATGGCCAACGGATGCACCGCGACGAACCGGCCCAGCAGGAACGGCTGCAGGACGTGCGCCTCGATCTGCTGCACGACGACCACGGCGATCAGCATGAACAACGCCACGACCGGTCCCTGCGCCACCAGCGCGACGAGCACCGCCACCAGGCCGGACAGCAGCGCACCGATGATCGGGACGAACGCGCCCAGAAACACCAGGACGCCGATCGCGAAGGACAGCGGGACACCCAGGATCCACGCGGAGAGCGCGATGCCGACCGCATCGGTCAGGGCGACCATGACGGTGGCACGCACGAACTTGGTCAGCGTCACCCAGGCCGTGTGACCAGATGAATCGATCTTGTCCCTGGCTCCGCGCGGGAAGATCGCGACGATCCAGCTCCAGATGCGCTGGCCGTCGTAGAGGAAGAAGAACGCGGCGAACAAGGCGATGAAGAATCCCGCGATCACATGGGTGAGGGTCGTCCCGACCTCGCCGACCGTGCTCAGCACCGCACCGTCGCTGGAGGAGATGGTGTCCTTCGCGCTGTCGATGTAGCCCTGGATCTGGCTGTCGGTCAGATTCAGCGGCCCGCCCTTGGCCCAGTCCTGCACCTGCGTGATGCCTTCGACGACGTTCGCGCGCAGATCCGTGACCTGGGTCGACAGCTGCTGTCCGACCAGTCCCAGCATGCCGCCCAGGGCCAGCACGAGGCTGAACACGACGATGAAGGTGGCCGACAGACGCGGCACGCCTCGAGCCTGGAGCCAGTCGACGCCGCTGATCGTCAGCGCCGTGCCGAGCACGGCGATGGCCAGCGGCACCGTGATCTCGCTGAAGTACCGCAGCAGCCAGATGGCGCCGAAGCCGGCCGCGCCGATGACGATCAGGCGCCAGGCCCACTGCGTCACGGCATCGACTCCCACCGGGACCTGGTATCTCTCGCTCACGCCCTGCACGCTACCCGGATACGTGCCATGGAACAGGCGCAGCACCGCGAACGTTGTGATGATGCGGGCATTTCGTCGATCCGCCCGCACGAGAGGTGATGACCACCATGTTTGGTCGCAAGTCCGAGCTCCCCACGTCCGAGAATGCGTTGCCCGGTCGTCCCGAACGGCCCTTCGCCGTCGGCGACACCCACCTGGTGACCGGCAATCCGCTCATCACCGACGGCCCCGAGGGTCACCAGGTCGCCGTCTTCGGCCTCGGCTGCTTCTGGGGCGAGGAGAAGACCTTCTGGGAGATTCCCGGCGTCTGGTCCACCACGGTCGGGTACGCCGGTGGCATCACCCCGAATCCGACCTACGACGAGGTCTGCACGGGCCGCACCGGACATGCCGAGGTCGTCCGAGTCGTGTTCGATCCGGCGGTGGTGACGTACCAGCAGCTGCTGGAGGTGTTCTGGGAGAACCACGACCCGACGCAGGGCATGCGTCAGGGCAACGACCGGGGCTCGAACTACCGGTCGGTGATCCTCACGACCACCGACGAGCAGCAGGCCGCGGCCGAGGCCTCGCGCAGCAGCTACCAGGAGCAGATGACCCAGGCCGGCTACGGCGAGATCACGACATCGGTCCTGCCGCTGGGCGAGTACTACTACGCCGAGGCTGCCCACCAGCAGTACCTGTTCAAGAACCCGTCCGGATACTGCCCCCTGCACACCACGGGAGTCAGCTACGCCTGAGCGGGGCGGGGTCAGCCGTCAGACACCGGCATGCCGGCTGGCCCAGGTGACGATCGGCTGGTAGCGCGATCCCAGCACCCGCACCATGGTGTCGAGCACGACGGCGTCGGCGCCGATCAGCACCTTGGCCTTGTTCTTCTCCACGCCCTTGAGGATGACCTCGGCGGCCTTCTCAGGTGTGGTGCGCGCCAGCTTGGTGTTGAAGTCCTTCGCGAGCTTCGCGTTGTCGTGCCCGTCGACGCCGGTCGCGTTGTTGACGATGTTGGTCTTGATGCCACCGGGGTGCACCGTGGTGATCTG
Source organism: Propionibacteriales bacterium (assembly GCA_038242985.1). Classification (GTDB taxonomy): domain Bacteria; phylum Actinomycetota; class Actinomycetes; order Propionibacteriales; family Nocardioidaceae; genus Aeromicrobium. Next base: position 2,966 of record JBBSRN010000139.1, read on the forward strand.
CACGGGGTGCTTGCGGAGCTTCATCTCCTGCCGCAGCGCCTCGGTGAACCCCCGCACGGCGAACTTCGCGGCGTTGTAGGCGCTCTGCGTCGGCACGCTGAACAGACCGAAGATGCTCGAGATGTTGACGATGTGTCCGTCGCCGGAGGCGATGACGTGCGGCAGGAACGCCTTGGTGCCGCTGACGACGCCCCAGAAGTCGATGTCCATGACCCGGTCCATCTCCTTGAACGACATCTTCTCGATGTCGCCGGTGAAGGCGATGCCGGCGTTGTTGAACACCAGGTTCACGACGCCGTAGTGGGCCTGGACCTCATCGGCGTACGCCAGCACGAGCTCACGCTGCGAGACGTCGAGCGGATCGGTCCTGACCACGCCGCCGGCAGCCCGGATGAGCGCCTCGGTCTCGGCCAGCCCGATCGCGTCGATGTCACTGATCGCGAGCTTGGCGCCGCGACGGGCGAGCTCGACGGCGAGAGCGCGGCCGATGCCCGATCCCGCGCCGGTGACGACGGCGACCTTGCCGGGGATGCTGGTCATGGAAGTTCCTCTCGACGAACGCTCGGACACCGTCTCACTCCATCATCCTGGACCGCAGTCGATCGGCGAGATCGGGTTCACCGCCTGCATCCCGCAACCAGCCGTGCGTTCCGCCGGGGTGGCTGCTCCACACGTCCAGCACGGCGTCCATCGCATCGGGAACGACGCTGAAGTACTCCCGCGGCAGCTCAGAACGTCGTTCGTTGCCCGGCAGCCGGCGCAGCCGGTCGTCGATCGCGTCGATGGCCTCGTTGGTGCGCAGGTAGTCGGTCATCACCGTGTCCGGATCGACGCCCAGCAGGCGCATCAGCAGCGCCACCGAGATGCCGGTGCGGTCCTTGCCCGCAGCGCAGTGGATCAGCACCGGACCGTCGGTGTCGGCCACGGCGCGCACGACGTCGACCAGCAGCGGTGCCGCGGCGTCCAGCACCGCGCGATACAAGGTCACGAGCGTGCCGTCGAAGTGAGCATCGGGGCGCAGCGAGGACAGCAGCGGGAGATTCCTCGAGGAGACCGTGCTCAGGGTCGGCCGCTGCGTGATCTCCTGCGCCGAACGCAGGTCCAGCACCAGCTTCGGCGGCCACACGACGTGATCGACGACATCGTCGTCGAAGGGAAGGCCACTGCGCAGGACGCGCCCCGTGCGCAGCTGCCCACCGCCCGCGATGGGGGTACGACCGATGTCGCGCAGGTTGGGGGTCGTCTGGGGCACGGCGCCAGCGTGCCACGTTTAGACTGGGGACGTGCCCCGCCCCCGTACCGTCGCCGCAGCAGCGGCCGCCGGGGGCGGAATCGCTCTGTCGGCTCTGTACGGCTTCCTGGCCGGTGAGGCGGTGCTCGCCCGCCGCGCCATCGGACCTGCAGACGCCCGTCCGCCCTCCGCGGACGGACTCTACGGCGACGACCTGCCCGGCCGGACGATCCGATGCCTGGTGCTGGGCGACAGCGCCGCTGTCGGCTACGGCATGGATCACGCTGACGGGACTCCACCAGCGATGATCGGCATCGGCCTGTCGCACGTGCTCGACGTCCAGGTCGAGATCCGGTCGCTCGCGGTCGTCGGGGCCCGGACGTCGGACCTGGACGCCCAGATCGACCGATTGGACGGGTTCGCCCCCGAGGTCACCGTGATCGTCGTCGGCACCAACGACGTCACCCACCGGGTGGCTCCCGGCGCCTCGGCCCGCCAGCTCGGCACGGCGGTCACGCGCCTCGTGGGGCTCGGCAGCGAGGTGGTGGTGGGCACCTGTCCCGACCTCGGCACCGTGCAGCCGATCAAGCAGCCGCTGCGCGCGGTGGCGCGCACCCTGAGCCGTGCGCTGGCCCGCAGGCAGACCGTCGCCACCGTCGAGTCCGGCGGACGCGCCGTCTCACTCGGTGGCCTGCTCGGCGCGCTGTTCACCGAGAAGCGCGAGCTGATGTTCGGTCCGGACAGCTTCCACCCCTCGGAGACCGGCTACGCCAACATGGTGTCGGTGCTGATCCCCGCGATCGCCGCCTCGATGCGCGAACGCGACCGCACCGCCGCCTACTCAGGACGGCCGCGCGACCTCATGTCGCTCGAGGACGCCGCGGCCGAGGCGGTCCAGCACCCCGGCACCCAGGTGGTGCAGGACCAGGGACAGGGCCGCCGCTGGGTGACGGTCCTGCGCCGCCGCCGCGCCTGACGTCTTTCCCGCGGTGGGATCAGTCGCCACGCAAGATGGCGAGGATGCGCAGGATCTCGATGTACAGCCAGACCAAGGTGACGGTCAGGCCGAACGCCGCGCGCCAGGACTCGCGCTCGGGGATGCCGGCCGCGACGCCCTTCTCGACGTAGTCGAAGTCCATGATGAGCATGAACACGGCCAGCACGACCGCAATGGCCGACACGACGAGGCCGAGACCGTTGAAGCCGCGCAGCCCACCGGAGCTGAGGACCCCGGTCATGCTCAGCACCAGGTTGATCAGCATGACGCCCACGAAGCTGAAGATCGCGATCGTCATGACCTTGCGGAACTTGTCCGTGACCTGGATGTTGAAGAACTTGTAGGCCGCCAGCGTGCCGAAGAACGCGACCATCGTGGCCAGGACAGCCTGGAAGACGATCGTCGGATCGCCCACGTAGGTCGCGATGACCTTGGAGAAGGCGCCGACGAACACGCCTTCGACCGCGGCGTACGCGAGCACCAACGCGGGGCTGATGATCTTCTTGAACGAGTTGACCATCGCCAGGCCGAAGCCGATGAAGGCGCCGCCCATCGCGAAGGTCATCGCGCGTCCGTAGGCCGCATCGCCGGTGGAGACGTCGCCGAGGTCACCGATCATGAACCACGCGACCGCGGCTGTGGCCACGAGGACGCCGAGCGTGATGGCGGTCTTCTCGACCACCGTCTCGATCGTCATCCGGCCGGTGCCGGTGCCCGTGTGGGTGGGGGCGGCCCCCGGCTGGTCGAGATCGACCTGCCACTTCGAGGGATCGCTCGCTGCCTTGACGACCGCGCCGCCGCGACCGTTGAACTCGGCGCTGCGGGCGAAGACGGGGTTGCTGCTCTTCATGGTTTCCCTCCAGGGAATGGCCCACTCCCGCTGACTGGCGGTGTGGAGTCGATGTCCTCATCCTATACAACGCTGGGGAGCACCCTTTCGATCCCATTCGGACTCGTTGGTTGGCGCAACCTTCTACGGCGCTACGCTGACGCGGTGGAGCAGCCGTATCGATCGTCCCCCGTCTCCTTCTCCCGACGCGGTGGCCGCCTCGGCGAACGCCAGCAACGGGTCTGGGACGAGCTCGCCGACGACTACGTGCTCGAGGTGCCCCGTGCGGGTCCGAGCACCTCGGTGGACCCGGACTTCCGACTCGACCTGCCGGCCGTCTACGGTCGGACCGCGCCGGTCGTCCTCGAGATCGGCAGCGGCTACGGGGAGTCGCTCGCCCATGCGGCGCAGAGCCATCCCGAGACGGACTTCCTCGCGTTCGAGGTCTACATCCCCGCCGTCGCCCAGACCCTGCTGCACATCCGACGCGAGAAGCTGACGAACATCCGCCTGGTGGTCGCCAACGCGCCCGAGATGCTGACCACCGCACTGGCTCCTGAGTCACTGGAGGAGCTCCGCATCTGGTTCCCCGATCCGTGGCACAAGACCCGCCACAACAAGCGCCGC
>JBBSRN010000140.1:0-6506 GCA_038242985.1 Propionibacteriales bacterium
CCGCGACCGCACCGTCGATCCGCGGCTCCGCCCGGGTCGGCTCGACCCTGCGCGCAGCCGCCGGGACCTACTCGCCCCGTCCCTCCTCGTACCGCTACCGGTGGTACTCCGGACGGACCGCGATCAAGGGTGCGACGTCCACGAGCTACAGGGTGCCCGCGCGGTACCGCGGCACGAAGCTGCGGGTTCGGGTCACCGGGGTCCGGGGCGGATACGTCTCGAAGAACACGATCTCGCGCTCCACCACCGCCGTGCGCCGCTGACCGTGCTCAACCGATCGATGGACCTCGGCCGGCGGGTGGCACCCGGCCCGACCACGGGGCCGCGGTCTCCATCTGCGCGCAGAGGGCGAACAGCAGGTCGTCGCGGCCGGGATGGGTCGCGAGCATCACGCCGATCGGCACCGGGAGCTCGCCCGCGGTCCAGTGCAGAGGCAGGGTCGCGGCCGGCTGTCCGCTCATGTTGTACAGCGCGGTGTACGGGGTGAACTGCAGCTCGCGCTGGTGATCCTGCAGCGGATCGCCGGACTCGTTGAACCACTCGACCGGCTGGGGGCGCCGGCCGAGCGTCGGGGTCACCATCGCGTCGAAGGCACCCAGCCCGGCGATGACCTGCCGGGTCGTCGACTCGAGGAACGTCATCGCGGCCGCGAGGTCGACTGCGCTGGCCTGTCGTCCCTGCTCACGCCAGTACCGGGTGTTGGCGCGCAGCAGCGATTCGGCCTCGGGTGGGATCGGTGCTGCGGCGATCCCGCTGGACCAGATCACGTTGAACTGTGTCTCGAGCTCGCGCGGGAACGGATTCTGGATGTCGACGATCTCATGACCGAGGGAGGCCAGCAGTGCACTGGCCGCCTCCCAGGCCTCGATCGCCTCGGCCGAGGGCTCGATGCCCGGCAGGTGCGTGCCGGACCAGCGGGCGATGCGCAGGCGTCCGGGGTCGCGCTGGGTGGCCTGGACGAACGACGTGGCAGGCGCCGGCAGCGGTCGGATGTCGCCGGGCATCGGCACGGCCATGACGTCCAGCAGTGCAGCGGCGTCGCGGACGGTGCGCGCGATCGGTCCGTCGACGGCCAGGCCGGACCAGTCGTTGCCGACCGGTCCGGCGCTGACCCGACCACGACTCGGCTTGAATCCGAAGACCCCGCACGCGCTGGACGGGATCCGGATCGATCCGCCGCCGTCGCTGCCCGGCGCCAGTGGAAGCAGGCGCGCCGCGACGGCTGCCGCTGCACCTCCGCTCGAACCGCCGGCGTTGCAGGTGAGGTCCCACGGCGTGCGGGCCGGTCCGACCAGGTCGTTGTCGGTGTAGGAGGAGAGGCCGAACTCCGGAGTGTTCGTCTTGCCGAGGCTGACGAATCCGGCGCGCTGGATGAGAGTGACGACGTGCGCGTCGATCTCAGGCACCTGGTCGCGCAGCAGCGTCGATCCCATCGTCGTGGTCACACCTGCTGTCGAGGTCAGGTCCTTGAACGCCGTCGGAACCCCGAGGAACGGCGTGGCGTCACCGGCGGCGCGTCGCGTGTCGGCCTCGGCCGCCCCCGCCAGCGCACGCTCCGGCGTCACGACGATGAACGCACCGAGCGCCGCCCCGTGGACGTCGATGCGGTCCAGGTGGTGCCGCACGAGCTCGACCGACGACACGTCACCGGCCCGCAGCGCCGCTGCCTGCTGGTGGGCGTCGAGGTCGTGCAGCTCGGTCATCGGTCGACGGACATCAGGACGCCCACTTCCAGCTGTTCGCGACCGAGGAGGCGAGAGCGAGCTGCTCGTCCTTCGGCAGATCGAGGCTGAAGCTGTACGTGACGACGTAGCCGGTGTCGGCGTGCGACATGACGTGCTGGACGGTGCGGTACTTCGGGTAGGCGGCCAGCACGACTGCGGTCTTCTCGCCGTCCACCTCGATCCGGTCATCGATCGAGACATCGGTGGCGACGTTCTGGAGCACCGAGGTGAGACCGTCCTCGAGCTTCCCCAGATCGTCGACGCCGACGACGGTGGGGTCCTCGATGACGTTGACGTTGTCAGCGAATCCGTCGTCGTCGGAGGGATCGACCGCCAGGGCGAGGAACTCGATGGACGGCAGCTGCGCCCCGTCGTTCTTCTTCCAGCCCTCGGGGGCCCTGAACGTGAAGCCCTTGCCGGAGATGGTGTCGCCGCTCGACGGCTTGACCGACGTGGAGCCTTCGGAGCCCTTGGAGCCGGTGGACGGCGAGGGTTCGGCCTTGCTGTCGGAGCCGCCCCCGCACCCGGTCAGGGCGAGGGTCATCGTGCAGGCGGCGAGGGTGGCGGCAAGGCGCGTTCGAGACATGCCGCCAGCCTAGGGCGGAACGATCGGCGCAGTGGGCAGCCGCCTAGGATCGGGGGCGTGGCCACCCCGAAGGTCTTGCTGTACTACACGTTCGCCGAGCTGCCCGACCCCGACGCGGTGCGGTTGTGGCAGCACACCCTGTGCGACTCGCTCGGCCTCCGCGGTCGCATCATCGTGTCGCCGCACGGCATCAACGGCACGCTCGGCGGCGACGTCGTCGCGCTGAAGAAGTACGTGCGGGCCACGAAGGCGTACTCCTCATTTCGCGACATCGCCTTCACGTGGAGCGAAGGGCGCGCTCTCGATGACGGGACCACCGCGGACTTCCCCCGCCTGACGGTGAAGGTCCGGCCCGAGCTGGTGACCTTCGGCGCGCCGGAGGCGGTGCGCCTCGAGGCTCGACAGGTGGTGGACGGCGGCACCCATCTGGACCCGAGGCAGCTGCACGACCTGGTCAGCCGCGAGGACGTGGTCTTCTTCGACGGCCGCAATCGCATCGAGTCAGCGGTGGGCCGGTTCCGGGGCGCCGTCGTGCCGGCGGTCGACACCACGCGCGAGTTCGTCGAGCTGCTCGACAGTGGGGCGTACGACCACCTCAAGGAACGGCCGGTGGTGACCTACTGCACGGGTGGGATCCGCTGCGAGATCCTCACGCCCCTGATGAAGCAGCGGGGCTTCCGTGAGGTCTACCAGCTCGGCGGCGGCATCGTCACGTACGGCGAGGCGTTCGGCGACGACGGGCTCTGGGAGGGCTCGCTGTACGTCTTCGACGACCGCCTGACCGTCGACTTCTCCGACCACGCGGCGGTCATCGGCCGGTGCGACATTTGCACGGCACCGACCAGTGACGTCGTGGACTGCGCAGACGTGTCGTGCGTCGATCAATTCGTGCGCTGCAGCCCGTGCGCGATGGTCGATGCAGGTTGCCGCATGCACTGCGCGGCGTAGGCGTGCCGCACGCACTGCGCGGCGTAGGCGTGCCGCACGCACTGCGCGGCGTAGGCGTGCCGCATGCACCGCGCGGCGCGGGTCACTGGGCCCAGGTCCAGGTGTCCATGATGCTGGCGATCACGGCGTCACGCTGGGTGCTGCCGATCGACGGGCTGAACGAGAACGTGATGATGTAACCGGTGTCGGCATGGCTCACGGCGATCTCCTCGGAGACCACGTTGATGCCCTGGACCTCCTGCCCGTACATGAGCCGGACGCCCTGCTCACCGTCGACCTCGTAGGCGCCGTCGGAGGTGACGCCGGTGACGTCGGTGGTGGCCAGCACGTCCTGGCGCACACCCTCCAGCAGCTCGGGCGCGACCTGGGCGAGAGTCGAGTCCTCGACGACGTTCACGTTCACGGGGTAGTCGTCGACGGACTGGCTGGAGATGCCCAGCAGCAGCACGCCGCCGGCCTCCGGCTGCTGGGTCCAGCCCTGGGGGAGCGTGACCGCGAAGGCGTCCAGACCTACCAGCGTGCCCAGCGTGGGGACGGCGCCGGGACTCGGCGTGGTGCTGGCCGACGCGCCGGGAGCGGGATCGGTCTCACCGGAGCAGGCGGTCAGCGCGAGGGCCGTGACGGCGAGGATCGCGGCCGAGCGCAGACGGGACACCATGGTCGAAATCGTAGTCGACCCCCGGAATAGGATCGGTGTGCACGTAGTTGATATGATGAGACTCAAGTCAGTTGACGTGACTTCAGCAACTTGCAGCACCCACCACTAGTAGGAGGAACATCATGGCCCGTGCGGTCGGAATTGATCTCGGTACGACCAACTCTGTCGTCGCCGTACTCGAAGGTGGAGAACCCACCGTCATCGCGAACGCCGAGGGCGCACGCACGACCCCGTCGGTCGTGGCCTTCGCCAAGGACGGCGAGGTCCTCGCCGGTGAGGTCGCCAAGCGCCAGGGCGTCACGAACGTCGATCGCACGATCCGTTCCGTCAAGCGCCACATGGGCACCGACTGGTCGACCGACATCGACGGCAAGGCGTTCAATCCCCAGCAGATCTCGGCGTTCATCCTGCAGAAGCTGAAGCGGGACGCCGAGGCCTACCTGGGCGAGCCGGTCACCGACGCGGTCATCACCGTGCCGGCGTACTTCAACGACCACCAGCGCCAGGCCACCAAGGAGGCCGGCGAGATCGCAGGCCTCAACGTCAGCCGCATCGTCAACGAGCCCACCGCGGCTGCGCTGGCCTACGGCCTCGACAAGGGTGACGACCAGACCATCCTCGTGTTCGACCTCGGCGGTGGCACGTTCGACGTGTCGTTGCTGGAGATCGGTGAGGGCGTCATCGAGGTCAAGGCGACCAGCGGTGACAACCACCTCGGCGGCGACGACTGGGACGAGAAGGTCGTCGACTGGCTCGTCGCGCGCTTCAAGAGCTCCACGGGTGTGGACCTGACCAAGGACAAGATGGCCATGCCCCGCATCCGCGAGGCCGCCGAGCGGGCCAAGGTCGAGCTGTCCAGCTCCTCCAGCACGTCCATCAACCTGCCGTACATCACGGTGCAGGACGGCAACCCGGTCTTCCTCGACGAGACGCTGACGCGCTCGGAGTTCGAGAAGCTCACCGCGGACCTGTTGGAGCGCACCAAGGCGCCGTTCAACAACGTCATCAAGGACGCTGGCGTCAACGTGGCCGACATCGACCACGTCGTCATGGTCGGCGGCTCGACCCGCATGCCGGCCGTCTCCGAGGTCGTCAAGAAGCTGACCGGCGGCCGTGAGCCCAACAAGGGCGTCAACCCCGACGAGGTCGTCGCGGTGGGGGCCAGCCTGCAGGCCGGCGTGCTCAAGGGCGAGGTCAAGGACGTGCTGCTGCTGGACGTCACCCCGCTGAGCCTCGGCATCGAGACCAAGGGTGGCGTCATGACCAAGCTGATCGAGCGCAACACCACGATCCCGACCAAGAAGTCGGAGGTCTTCACCACGGCCGACGACAACCAGCCGTCGGTGGCCATCCAGGTCTACCAGGGTGAGCGCGAGATGGCCTCGGGCAACCAGCTGCTGGCCACGTTCGAGCTGACCGGGCTTCCCCCGGCGCCGCGCGGCGTGCCGCAGATCGAGGTCACCTTCGACATCGACGCCAACGGCATCGTGAACGTCTCGGCGAAGGATCGCGGCACCGGCAAGGAGCAGTCGATGACCATCACCGGCGGTTCGGCGCTGTCCAAGGACGACATCGACAAGATGGTCAAGGATGCCGAGCAGTACGCCGACGAGGATCGTCAGCGTCGTGAGGCCGTCGACACCCGCAACCAGGCCGAGACGCTCGCGCACTCCACCGAGACGTTCCTGTCCGAGAACGGCGACAAGATCGACGAAGCCACCCGGACCGAGGTGCAGACCGATCTCGACGCGCTGACCGAGGCGCTCGCCGGCGAGGACGCCGACGCCGTGCAGGCTGCGGTGACCAAGCTCGGTGAGTCCAGCCAGAAGATGGGCGAGGCGATGTACGCCGCGGCCGCCGCCGAGCAGCAGGCTGCAGGTGACGCCCCGACCGGCGATGCCGCAGGGGCCACCGACGACGACGATGTCGTCGAGGCCGAGATCGTCGACGAGGAGGACGAGCAGAAGTGAAGCCCGAGCACCCTGACACCGACCATCTCGACACCCAGCAGGAATCCGGTGGCGAGAATCCATCGACCGGGACCACCGAGGAGGGCGCGGGCGAGCAGTCCGCGCCCGCCGCGGGGGCCGGCACCGACACGGACGTGTCGGCACCGACCGAGCCCACCGTCGAGCAGCAGCTGGCCGAGCGCACGCTCGACCTGCAGCGCACCCAGGCGGAGTACGTCAACTACAAGCGCCGGGTCGATCGTGACCGGGAGCTGGTGCGTGCACAGGGCGAGATCGCCGTGCTGCAGTCGCTGTTGACGGTCCTCGACGACATCGGGCGTGCCGACGAGCACGGTCAGCTCGAGGGCGGCTTCAAGGCCGTTGCCGACGCACTGCACAGTGCGGTGACCAAGCACCAGCTGGAGGCCTACGGAGCCAAGGGTGAGCCGTTCGACCCGACGTTCCACGAGGCGGTGTTCCACGCCGGTGAGTCCGGTGACGTCGACGTCCCCTCGATCCACCAGGTCATCCGGACCGGGTACCGCGTCGGCGACCGGGTGCTTCGTGCAGCCACGGTCGGCGTGGTCGACCCGGGCGAGTCCTCGCCGAGCACCGGAGTCGGTGTCGACACCGCGACGACC
>JBBSRN010000141.1:0-6465 GCA_038242985.1 Propionibacteriales bacterium
AGGTCGTCGTCGAGCTCGTAGACCAGCGGGATGCCGGTCGGGATGTTCAGGCCGACGATCGATTCCTCGTCCATCCCGTCGAGGTGCTTGACGAGGGCCCGCAAGGAGTTGCCGTGGGCCGTGACGAGCACCGTCTTGCCAGCCCGAAGGTCAGGCACGATCGCGTCGTACCAGTACGGCAGCAACCGGTCGATCACGGTGGACAACGACTCCGTGCGCGGCAGCAGCTCGTCGGGAAGATCGGCATACCGGGGATCGCCTGCCTGGCTGAACTCCGAGGAGTCATCCAGTGGCGGCGGCGGGGTCGAGAACGATCGTCGCCACTGCATGAACTGGTCCTCGCCGTACTGCTCCAGGGTCGCCTTCTTGTCCTTGCCCTGCAGCGCGCCGTAGTGCCGCTCGTTGAGTCGCCACGACCGCTTGACCGGGATCCAGTGGCGATCGATGCCGTTGAGCACGATCTCCGCGGTGCGGATGGCGCGGCGCAGCAACGACGTGTGCGAGACGTCGGGGGCCAGGCCTGCCTCGGCGAGCAGCTCGGCACCGCGATACGCCTCGGTGACGCCACGTTCGTTGAGATCGACGTCCACCCAGCCGGTGAACAGGTTCTCGGCGTTCCACTCGCTTTGACCGTGGCGCAGCAGGATCAGGGTGCTCATGCGCCGAGCCTATCGGCCGGCCGGCTCCTCGCCCGCGCCCCCGGCACCTCGATGGATGCCGCCCAGCACCTGCACGTAGTCATCTTGCGACAACAGCCCGGAGAGCGTGCGGTCACCGTCGATCACGATGAACGGCAGTGCGGAGATCGGCAGCTCGGCCGCCGTGTCGACCTGTCGCTGCACCTCGGACCGGTAGTCGGTGCTGGCCAGCAGTGCCTCGGCCGTGTCCAGGTCCAGGCCCACCAGCGCGGCTCGACTGGCCAGGGCCAGGTGGTCCCCGACGTCAGCGCCCTCCAGGAAGTGCGCCCGCCACAGCTGGTGCAGCAGATCACGCTGGGTCGCGTCCCCACTCTCCGCCGCCCAGGTCAGCAACCGCCACGCGTCCGTGGGATCGGCCGGCATGCGTTCAGCCAGGTTGAGATCGATGCCGCTGATCCGCGCTGCCGGCACGAGGGACTCCGGATCGGCGGGATCGTCGGACCGGGCCGCCCGGTAGGCGATCTCGACCGCTTCGCCGGTGAGGATCGTGAACGTGGCAGCGCCACGCTCGAATCGCGTCGCGCCCAGGTAGGACGACGCATCAGTCACGTCGCAGAACACCACAGCCTTCATGCCACCCACGCTACTTCGTCATCGCAGCACGGCATGATCGGCTCATGCAGTCCTCCGCAGCGATCTCGGCCGCCCTGGTCGTCGCCGTCCCGGTCGGGTTGGCGCTGATCATCGGAATCATCGTGCTCGCCGGGCGTGCCCGGCCTCGACCCGGTCTCGGCACGCTCGGCCCGTCGACGACACTCAACGCGAGCGGCGTCTGGAACGGCGAGGTGCTGGGCGACGGCGTGCTCGGCGCGACGGGCGGCACGCTCGGCTCCACCTTCGGCACGATGCGGATCGACGCCGGAGCCCTGTCGTTCACGCCGGACGGGGCGACGACGCCAGCGTGGTCGGCACCGTGCGCGACGGTGTGCGGCCGGCGGCGAACGATGTTGGCACTGAACGGGGCCGACATGGAGCTGTGGGGACAGAGCTGGCGGCTGCGGTGCAACGTCAGCCGCGAGCACATCAACCGCTTCAGCCGCAACGACATCAAGTCTATGCGTCAGCGCCGATACGCGAACGAGTTCCTCCGCGCGCTCGCGAGCAACGGCGCCCGGATCGGAGCCTAGGAAGACGTCGAGGTGTCGGCCTGCGGTTCGGGCCGCAGATGCTTGAACGCGTCCAGGTTGTGGGTCGACTCGCCGCGAGACTCCCGCCAGGCCCACTCCTTGCGGATCGAGGACGCGAAGCCCAGCTCGAGGATGGTGTTGAACGACTCGTCGGCGTAGGTGAGCACCGCGCCGAGGACCCGATCGACCTCGTCGGGAGTGACGGCGTGCAGCGGCAGCCGGCCGTCGAGGTAGATGTCGCCGACCGAGTCGACCGCGAACGCGACACCGAACATCTTCAGATTCCGCTCGAGCAGCCAGCGGTACACCACCTCGAAGTTCTCGTCGGGCTTGCGCGCCACGAAGGCGTGGATGCCCAGCGCGTGCGCGCCGATCTCGAGGCGGCACATCGTCTGCAGCTTGCGCTCGCCGGGCAACGTGACGTCGAAGACGCCGGCCCGGTGCTCGGTGTAGTCCAGCTCGCTGGCCTGGAGGCTGTCGACCAGGACGGTACGGACATCGGCGTTCATCAATGGCTCCGATCATGGGCGGCGCGGGCCGCCTCGTAGACGGCAACGGTGCGGTCGGCGGTGACGTCCCACCCGAACGACTCGGCATGTCGGACGGCCTTGTCGCCCATCGCCTCGCGCAGGTCGTCGTCGATGAGCAGTCGATGCAGCGCCGCGGCATAGTCGACCGGATCGTGCCCGTCGACGAGGACACCGCTGACGCCGTCGGCGACCGCAGTGCTCAGGCCGCCGACCCGGGCCGCCACGACGGGGGTGCCGCAGGCCTGCGCCTCGATGGCCACGAGGCCGAACGACTCGTTGTACGACGGGACGCACACGACGGAGGCCGCTGCGTACCAGTCGGCGAGGGAGGCCTGGTCGACCGGCGGGACGAACCGCACGACGTCGGTCAGGCCGAGCTGCGCGGCTTGGTCGGTCAGTGCAGTCGGCCGCTCGAGGCCGCGACCGGAGGCCCCGCCGACGATGACGACCTCCAGCCGGTCGCGCAGGCTGGGATCGGTCTGCAGCATCTGCGCTGCGGCGGAGATGACGACGTCAGGGGCCTTCAACGGCTGGATGCGACCGGCGAACAGCACCACGTGGGCGTCATCGGCCAGGCCGAGCGCGGCGCGTGCCTCGGAGCGGCGACCGGAGCGGAACACGCCGAGGTCCACGCCGGGGTGCACCACCGAGACACGGTCCGGATCGGCCCCGTACAGCTCGACCAGCTCGCGCCGTTCGGCGTCGGTGTTGGCGATCAACCGATCTGCGAGGCGCACGATCTCGTCCTCGCCGAAGACGCGGCCGATCGGCTCGACCGAGTCGCCGGCGGCCAGCTGGGCGTTCTTGACCTTCGCCATGGTGTGCATCGTGTGCACCAGCGGCACCTCCCACCTCTCGCTGGCGACGGTGCCGACCTGCCCGGACAGCCAGTAGTGCGAGTGCACCAGGTCGAAGTGACCGGGATCCTGCTCGACCTCGACCCGCAGGACGTCCCGGACGAACGAGCACAGCTGCGACGGCAGATCATCCTTCTGCAGGCCGTCGAAGGGCCCGGCCGTGACGTGTCGGACCACGATGCCGGGCTCGACCTGGACGACGTCCGCCTGGTGCCGACTCGTGGCGCGGGTGAAGATCTCGATCTCGATCCCGCGACGCGCCAGCTGGCGGGACAGCTGGAGCACGTAGACGTTCATCCCGCCGGCATCCCCGCCCCCGGGCTGTTCCAACGGCGACGTGTGCGCCGACAACATGGCGACGCGACGGATCCGGCTCACCGCACCATCGTCTCACCCGCGTCCACCGCGGCGCATCTGCAAGCATGGCGCCCATGACCTCCACCACCGATCGGCGCACCGCCGTCGTGACCGGCGCCAGCAGCGGCATCGGGGCGGCCACCGCCCGCGCCCTGGCTGCGGCCGGGTTCCACGTGTTCTGCACCGCCCGTCGCTCCGACCGCATCGCGGACCTCGCCGCCGACATCGATGGCACGGCGGTGGTCTGCGACGTCACCGACCCCGACCAGGTCGCAGCGCTCGCGACAGCGGTCGGTCCGCGTCTGGACCTGCTGGTCAACAATGCCGGCGAGGCGATCGGCGCCGAGACGATCGCAGACAGCCGATCAGAGGACTGGCGCGCGATGTTCGAGGTCAACGTGATCGGCACGCTGAACGTGACGCGGGCGCTGCTGCCGGCCCTGGTGGGGAGCGGCGCCGGCACGTTGGTCAACATGGGCTCGACGGCCGGCCGCATCGCCTACGAGGGCGGCGGCGGATACACCGCCGCCAAGCACGGTGTGGCGGTCCTGACCGAGACGTTGCGCCTGGAGCTGAACGGCCAGCCGGTGCGTGTCACGGAGATCGCCCCGGGCATGGTCCGCACGGACGAGTTCTCGCTGCACCGCTTCGGCGGGGACCAGGCCCGCGCTGATGCCACCTACGCCGGCGTGCGGGAGCCGTTGGTCGCCGACGACGTCGCGGACTCGATCGTGTGGGTGGCCACGCGACCGCAGCACGTCAACATCGACCTGCTCGTGATCAAGCCGATCGCGCAGGCCGCGCAGCACAAGGTCGACCGCTCCGGCTGACACCGGCGGCGTGCCGCAGGTCACTGAAATTGACGCTCCGGGCGCACGGATGGAACAGTCGTGGGGTTTGATCACACTCCACCGGAAGGACCTGTTGATGGCCACCACTGCGGCCAAACCACCCGCGTCACCGCGTGTTCGCAAGCTCTCGTTCCTCTCCTCGGTCCACCCGGGCGTCTTCTACCCCGCGTTCGGCATCCTGCTCACCGTCGTCGTGCTCGCCACGGTGTTCCCTGCCGGCACGGGCAAGGCGCTGGACGCTGCCCAGAGCACCGTCATCAGCGGCCTCGGCTGGTACTACACGCTGGCCGTCAGTGGTTTCGTCATCTTCGCCATCTGGATGGGCGCCGGCCGCTTCGGTGACATCAAGCTCGGCAAGGACGACGACACCGCCGAGTTCAGCCTGCCTGCGTGGTTCGCGATGCTCTTCGCGGCCGGCATGGGCATCGGCCTGGTGTTCTGGGGTGCTGCCGAACCGTTGACGTTCTTCACCGATCCCAAGCCGGGCGTCGAGGGCAGCCAGGGCGATCTGGCGAACGCGGCGATGTCGCAGGTCTTCCTGCACTGGGGATTCCACGCGTGGGCCATCTACGTCGTCGTCGGCCTCGCCATGGCGTACCAGATCCACCGCAAGGGCCGATCGGTCTCGCTGCGCTGGACGCTCGAGCCGATCTTCGGCGACCGGGTCAAGGGTCGCCTCGGCGACGCCGTGGACGTCATCGCCGTCGTGGGCACCGTGGCCGGTGTCGCCACCTCGCTCGGGCTGGGCGTCCAGCAGATCACCGCCGGCATGGCGAGCCTCGGCATCATCGACGAGCCCACCAACGTGATCCGCGTGATCGTGATCGTCGTGATCACCGCCGCCGCGACCCTCTCGGTGGTCAGCGGTGTCGGCAAGGGCATCAAGTGGCTCTCCAACGCCAACCTGATCCTGGCCGGCGTGTTCCTGGTGACGATCATCGCACTGGGACCGACGTTGTTCCTGCTCCGTGACACGGTGCAGAATCTCGGCAACTACCTTGCCGGGATCGTCCCGTTGAGCTTCAACACCAGCGCCCTGACCGGCGAGGACGGTGTCGCGTGGCAGGCCTCGTGGACCACGTTCTACTGGGGCTGGTGGATGAGCTGGGCGCCGTTCGTGGGCGTGTTCATCGCCCGCATCTCGCGTGGTCGGACGATTCGCGAGTTCGTCGCCGGCGTGCTGCTGGTGCCGACCGCGGTGACCGCGCTGTGGTTCACCGCGCTCGGCGGAACCGCCATCATGCGCCAGATCACCGACGGCGACCTGGTCGGTGCCGACGGCGTCACCAGCAGCGAGACCGTGCTGTTCGACCTGCTCGACACGCTGCCGGGCAGCGGCCTGCTCGCCGGACTCGCCATCATCCTCGTGACGATCTTCTTCATCACGTCATCGGACTCCGGTTCGCTGGTGGTCGACATGCTGGCCTCCGGCGGCGACCAGGATCCGCCGAAGTGGAGCCGCATCATGTGGGCCGTGCTCGAGGGCGGCGTGGCGATCAGCCTGCTGCTCGCCGGCGGACTGGGCGCGCTGCAGACCGGAGCGATCCTGACCGCAGCGCCGTTCAGCATCGTCATGATCGCCATGGCGTTCGCGACGTACAAGGCGCTGAAGGCCGAGCACCGCGAGATCACCCGCCTGGCCCGTCGTGCCCGGATCCGTGAGCTGGAGAAGGAGATGTCCGACAACATCACCGGCGGGCTCGTGGACAACTTCGACGAGCACTTCGCCAGTCCCGTGGACGACCGGATCAAGTCCGCCCTGCGGACCGATGAACGGCCCGCGCGCCGCTGAGGAGCGGTCGGCTCCTGGGATCGGGCGCGGTGGATCTCAGGAGCGCATGGCCGCGGCGACCTCGGCCGCGCCCGCGTCCCCGGACCGGGTGAGGCCCTCGATGACGCCGTCGCGATCTGCTGCGGACCGGTTCTGCGACAGCTTCGACTTCGCGGCCACCTGCTCGATCTGGATCTCGATGCCGACGATGCCGCGGAGCTGACCGGTGACGTACGCCTCGGGCGCATCCGTGACGTGCCACGGCCGGTCGCGA
>JBBSRN010000142.1:0-6444 GCA_038242985.1 Propionibacteriales bacterium
CACGCTGGTCAACGTCGAGACCAATTTCTACACGTCCCCCGAAGCCTTCGCGCGCAGCATCGATCTGCTCGGCTTCGAGGTCGACCTGGCAGCCAGTCCGATCCAGTTCGCGTGGCTGCACGGTGACGGGACCCGCGCATCCACGGCGAATCCGGGTCGGCCGTACCCGCACCTCGACGTCACGCACCGCTACCGCGCGCCGGCTGTGGTCGTCCGTCCGCGGGTCGATGTGACCTACCGGGTCCGGTATCGCGTCGACGGCGGCGCCTGGGCCACGCTCGGGCAGACGCTCACTGCCGCCGGACCAGCCGGCGCCCTCGGTGTCAACGAGGCCGCACCCGTTCTCACCGCCCGCTGAACGCTCCCCCGCCGAGTGCAAGAATGGCCTCATGCGTATTGCCGAGCATGTCGTTGACCTGATTGGCGGCACGCCGCTGGTCCGCCTGAAGGCTGTGGTGCCGGAGGGTTCGGGCACCGTCGCGGCCAAGATCGAGTACATGAACCCTGGCGGCAGCGCCAAGGACCGCATCGCGGTCAAGATGATCGACGCCGCGGAGCAGTCGGGGGCACTCAAGCCCGGCGGAACGATCGTCGAGCCCACCTCCGGCAACACCGGCGTGGGGCTGGCCCTCGTGGCTCAGCAGCGCGGATACCGCTGCATCTTCGTGTGCCCGGACAAGGTGAGCGAGGACAAGCGCAACACAATGCGCGCCTACGGCGCCGACGTCGTCGTCTGCCCCACCTCCGTGCCGCCGGAGCACCCCGACAGCTACTACAACGTCTCGGACCGCCTCGTCGAGGAGACCGAGGGCGCCTGGAAGCCGGACCAGTACTCCAACCAGATGGGTCCGCAGAGCCACTACGAGACCACCGGCCCAGAGATCTGGGCCGACACCGACGGCAAGGTCACCCACTTCGTGGCCGGCGTCGGCACCGGCGGCACCATCACCGGCGCCGGACGCTTCCTGAAGGAGCAGAACCCCGCGATCAAGGTCATCGGCGTCGACCCGGAAGGATCGGTCTACTCCGGCGGGACCGGTCGGCCCTACCTGGTCGAAGGCGTCGGCGAGGACTTCTGGCCGACCGCCTACGATCCGTCGGTCCCTGACGAGATCATCGCGGTCAGTGACGCCGACTCTTTTGAGATGACCCGCCGGCTCGCTCGCGAGGAAGCGCTACTGGTCGGCGGTTCGTGCGGCATGGCTGCTGTCGCCGCCGTGCAGATCGCCGAGCGCGAAGGACCCGACGCCCTGGTCGTCGTGCTGCTGCCCGACGGCGGCCGCGGCTACCTGTCGAAGATCTTCAACGACACCTGGATGTCCTCGTACGGGTTCCTGCGGGCCCCGCTCGACGTCTCCCAGCCGCAGATGGACGTCGGTGAGCTGCTGCGCCGCAAGTCCGGAGCCATGCCGGCGCTCGTGCACACCCACCCGTCGGAGACGATTCGCGACGCCATCGAGATCCTGCGCGAGTACAACGTGTCCCAGATGCCCGTCGTCGGTCCCGAGCCGCCGGTCGTCATCGGCGAGGTCGCCGGCAGCGTCAACGAGCGTGCCCTGATCAGCGCCGTCTTCGAAGGACGCGCGCAGCTGACCGACGCAGTCGGCCAGCACATGGAGCCGGCCCTGCCGCTGCTCGGATCGGGCGAGAGCCTGGACGCCGCGCTGAAGGCCCTGAGCGAGAGCGACGCGGTCATGGTCATCGAAGACGGAAAGCCGCTGGGAGTCCTGACCCGCCACGACCTGCTGGGAGTACACGTATGAGCACCGAGAAGAGCCGCGCCGACGAGACCTCCTGGCAGGGATTCGCCACCCGCGCGATCCACGCCGGCTACGAGCCGAACGCCGAGAACGGTGCGGTCAACGTGCCGATCTACGCGAGCTCGACCTTCGCGCAGGACGGCGTCGGGAACATGCGTGACGGATTCGAGTACGCCCGCACCGGTAACCCGACCCGGCGCGCCCTCGAGGGCCAGCTCGCCGCGCTCGAAGGCGGCGTGTTCGGTCGGGGCTTCAGCTCAGGCATGGCCGCCACCGACTGTGCCCTGCGCGCACTGCTCAAGCCCGGCGATCACCTCGTCATCCCCGACGACGCCTACGGCGGCACCTTCCGCTTGATCGACAAGGTGTTCACGCAGTGGGGCATCACCTACAGCATCGCCGCGGTCAACGACCTCGACGCGATCCGTGCAGCCATCACGCCGCAGACCAAGGCCGTCTGGATCGAGACGCCCACCAACCCGCTGCTCAACGTCGGTGACATCACGGCCATCGCCGAGATCGCCCATGCCGCGAACGCGACGTTCGTCGTGGACAACACGTTCGCCTCGCCGTACCTGCAGCAGCCGCTGTCTCTCGGCGCGGACGTGGTGCTGCACTCGACCACCAAGTACATCGGCGGCCACTCCGACGTCGTGGGCGGTGCGCTGGTCACCGATGACGCCGAGCTCGACGCGGCCTTCGCGTTCTTGCAGAACGGTGCGGGCGGAGTGCCCGGACCGTTCGACGCCTACCTCACCATGCGCGGAGCCAAGACGCTCGCAGTGCGCATGGAGCAGCACTGCACCAACGCCGAGGCCATCGTCGACGTGCTCACGGCGCATCCCAAGGTGTCTCAGGTGCTTTATCCCGGCCTGCCCGAGCACCCCGGCCACGAGGTCGCGACACGCCAGATGCGTCGCTTCGGCGGGATGATCTCGCTGCGTGTCGCCGGCGGCCAGCAGGCCGCGCTCGACTTCTGCGCCCGCACCTCGTTGTTCACCCTCGCCGAGAGCCTCGGTGGCATCGAGTCGCTGATCGAGCATCCCGGCGCGATGACGCACGCGTCGACCGCCGGTTCGCAGCTGGAGGTGCCCGATGACCTCGTGCGCCTCTCGGTGGGCATCGAGGACGCCGCGGATCTCATCGCCGATCTGGAGAACGCGCTCGACTGACGATCAGGCGGTCTGGTCGTCCTCGGCGAACAGCGTCTCGCCCTGGACGACCTCGGCCGGGATCTCAGCGCGTTCCAGATCGTCGAACGCGGTGAACTCCGTGGCCGTGAGCCGTCGCGGATCGGCGTCGATCTGCTTGACCTCGCCGAGCATCTTCGCCTCGTCGATGCCGTCGAGCTTACGGGCGGTGACCAGCACTCGACCCTCGAGCGAACCGGCGAAGTCGTTGTAGGAGCGAACTGTCGTCTCGATGGAACGACCCAGCTTGGACACGTGGTCCGACAGCTTGCCGAGGCGCTTGTAGAGCTCGCGTCCGAGCTCGACGAGTTCCTGCGCGTTCTCGGCCAGATCCTCCTGCTTCCAGGTGAGCGCCACCGTCTTGAGCGTGGCCCACAGGTTGACCGGGGTGGCCAGGACGATGCCGCGACCGAAGGCGTACTCCAGCAGGGTCGGATCGGCCTCGAGCGCCGTGTTGAGGATGGCCTCGCTCGGGATGAAGGCGATCGTGTACTCCGGGCTGATCGGCAGACCGGTCCAGTACTCCTTGCCGGCCAGGGCGTCGACGTGACCGCGGACCTGCTTGGCGTGCTGGCCCTGCAGCGTCGCGCGCTCCTTGTCGCTGATGTCGTCGCGGAAGGAGTCGATGAACGCGCTGAAGGGCACCTTGGAGTCGATGGCGACCTGCTTGCGGCCGGGCAGCTTGATGACCATGTCGGGCCGGCGGGCGCCGGAGTCGGCGGTGATGGACTCCTGCATGGAGTAGTCGATGCGGTTCAGCAGGCCCGCTGACTCGACCAGGGTCTTGAGCTGGAGCTCGCCGTACGCGCCGCGTACCGAGTTGTTGCGCAGGGCCGCGGACAACGTCTCGGCGGCCATCTTGGACTGCTCCGCGCTCTGCCTGGTCGCCCGGATCTGCGCTGCGAGGTCGCCGTGCTGCTCGCTGCGCTGCTTCTCCAGATCGAGCACCTTCTGCTGCATGTCCTTGAGCTGGGCCGCGACCGGCGCCAGCTTCTGCAGGACCTTGCTCTCGGCCTGCTCGGCCACCTCGCGCTTGCGGGTGTCGTCGCGATGACGGGTCTCGGTGTCGCGCTGCTGCTGCTGCGCGGCCTGCAGGTGCTCGCGCAGACCTTCGATCGAGGCACGGGCGCCGCAGAGGTCGCCCTCGACGCGGGCGCGGACCGCGGCCTCTTCGGCGCGCAGCTCCGCGACCACACGGTCGTGACGAGCCTGGGCGATGGCGGGGTCCTCGACGGGCTCGGGCATCTCGACCGGCTCGGCCACCGGGACCGGCCGCGCTGCCCGCACGAGCCACCCGAGGGCGACGCCGACGAGCAGACCGATGAGCAAGACGATGACCAGATCCATGTCACGCAGTCTGGCAAGTGCGTCGGACAGTTTCGTGCAGCCGTGCCGTGCGGTCCCGAACTCGCTGGCCCACGTCCTAGGCTGACGCCGACATGGACACTCAGCAGGCCGCCGCACTCGCCGGCGCAGCACTGGCGCTGGTCCCGCCGGTGTGGCGCCACACCCGCCCTGTGGTCACCCTCGTGCACGAGGCCGGCCACGCCCTGGTGGCCGTCAGCACCGGCCGCCGCCTCAACGCGATCACCCTGCACTCGGACACCTCAGGGTTGACGGTCTCCAGCGGCCGCCCGACCGGGCTCGGCATGATCGCCACGGCGGTGGCGGGCTATCTCGCACCGGCAGCCCTCGGCCTGGGCAGCCTGGCGCTCGTGGAGACAGACCACACCGCGTGGGCACTGTGGATCGCGACCGCGGTGCTGGCCGGCATGCTGTTGTTCATCCGCAACTGGTGGGGTCTGCTGGTCGTGGGCCTCAGCGGCGCGGCCGTCGTGGCGCTCACGTACCGGGCCGACGAGCGGGTCCAGGTCTTCGCGGCCAGCACGGTCGCGTGGATGCTGCTGGTGGCGGCGCCGCGCAGCGCGATCGAGCTGTGGGGCCACCGACGCCGGGTACGCACTCGAACCTCCGACGCCGACGTGCTCGCCGGACTCACTCCCCTGCCCGCACCGGTGTGGAACATCACCTTCATCGTGCTGACCCTCGCCGCGTTGATCGGCGGGCTGCGACTGGTGGGCGCACCACTGATTGGATGGACCGGTGTTCACACCTGATCAGGACCTGCCCACCGGAGGTCGCACCGGGGTGATCACGACGCCGCACGGCGAGATCCGCACGCCGGCATTCATCCCGGTCGGTACCCGTGCGGCCGTGCGCGCGGTGCTGCCCGAGCAGGTGTCGGACCTCGGGGCGCAGGCGGTGCTGGCCAACGCCTACCACCTGTACCTGCAGCCGGGCGCCGACATCGTCGAGACCGCCGGCGGACTGGGCGCGTTCATGAACTGGCCCGGACCGACGTTCACCGACTCCGGCGGATTCCAGGTCATGTCGTTGGGCGCAGGATTCAAGAAGACCCTGTCGATGGCGTCCAAGGGCGTCGAGTCCGACGACGTGATCGCCGAGGGCAAGGACCGCCTCGCCCTGGTCGACGACGACGGCGTGACCTTCAAGTCGCACCTGAACGGATCGACGCACCGCTTCACGCCCGAGGTGTCGATGCAGATCCAGCACGCGCTCGGCGCCGACATCATCTTCGCGTTCGACGAGCTGACCACGCTGATGAACACCCGGCCGTACCAGGAGGCGTCCCTCGCCCGCACCCAGGCGTGGGCCGAGCGCTGTGTCGCCGAGCACCAGAGACTCAGCGCCGAACGGGCCGACCAGCCCGCTCAGGCGCTGTTCGGGGTCGTGCAGGGCGCGCAGTACGAGGACCTGCGCCGGCAGGCCGCGCGTGGACTGGCCGCGCTGGACTTCGCCGGCTACGGCATCGGCGGCGCGATCGAGAAGGAGAACCTGGCCACCATCGTCCGCTGGGTCACCGAGGAGCTGCCCGACGACCGCCCCCGTCACCTGCTGGGCATCGGTGAACCGGAGGACCTCTTCGCGGCCGTCGAAGTCGGCTGCGACACGTTCGACTGCGTCGGACCGTCCCGCGTGGCTCGGTCGTCGCGGGTCTACACGCCCGACGGGCGCGAGAACGTGCTCGTCGCGGCATCGCGGCGCAACTTCGACCCAATCGACGCCGAGTGCGACTGCTACACCTGCGCGCACTACTCACGCGCCTACCTGCATCACCTGTTCAAGGCCAAGGAGTACAACGCCGCCACGCTGTGCACCATCCACAACGAGCGCTTCATCGTCCGGCTCGTCGACCGCATGCGCGCCGCCATCGACGACGGCACCTTCACCGACTTCAAGACCGATTTCCTCGCCCGCTACCGCCTTGGCCGGACCGTAGGTTTTCCCACGGTGCGTAGGTAAGACCGCTCCAAGCGTGGTAAATTCACCGCGGACGTAGGGGTTTTGCCTACGCACCGTGGTAAACCGTCGAGCCGACGAGCCGGGGCGCGCAGACGGGTCAGTAGGTGGGTTCGCGGCGCTTGAGCAGGCCGATGACGACCATGGTCAACGGGCTGATGATGATCTCCACG
>JBBSRN010000143.1:0-6430 GCA_038242985.1 Propionibacteriales bacterium
GTCATCGATCTCGTCGCGGGTCGCGACTTCACCGCCGACGGCACCATCGAGGCCGCCGAGGTGCGCGCCGGCGACCCGGCACCGGACGGCTCGGGACCGTTGTCGCTGGCCCGAGGCATCGAGATGGGCCACATCTTCCAGCTGGGCCGCAAGTACGCCGAGGCGCTCGGCCTCAAGGTGCTCGACCAGAACGGCAAGCTCGTCACGGTGACCATGGGGTCCTACGGCGTGGGCATCTCGCGCGCCGTGGCAGCGGTGGCCGAGTACGCCCACGACGACCTCGGTCTGGTCTGGCCGGCCGCACTCGCACCGTTCGACGTCCACCTCGTGATCGCCGGCAAGGACCAGGCCATCATCGATGCCGGCGAGGCCCTCTACGTCGAGCTGCAGGCCGCTGGTCTGGACGTCCTGTTCGACGACCGGCCCGGCAAGGTGTCGCCCGGGGTGAAGTTCAAGGACGCCGAGCTGATCGGTGTGCCGGTCACGGTCGTGGCCGGTCGCGGCATCGCCGACGGTGTCGTCGAGCTCAAGCACCGAGCCAGTGGAGAGCGTGAGGACGTCCCGCTCGACGTCATCGTCGCGCGGCTGTCAGCACCGGTCTGATCATTCGGCCTGATCAGTCGGCCATGCCGGGGAAGGCCCGGGCTCGACCGGACCAGCCGAGCTCGGCGAGCGCCGCCACCTGCAGACCGGTGACTCCGACCTCCCGGGACGCACCACTGGACGCTGCCACCACGGCGAGGCACGCGGCCTGGACGCGCCGCTCGAGAAGCCGTGCGGCGGCGGAGGCACCGGCCACCGAGTCGATGGTGCCGACGTCATAGGTGGGCTGCACCGTCGTGGTGTCGTCGCGGACGAGACCGAGCAGACGATCGCGCGCCGCGGCATGGGCAGCAGCGGCCTTCCGCGCGTCGCCCGCGATGCGGGTGACCCGGGCGCCGGCGTAGGGGAAGAACCACACGGCTTCCCGCTCCAGCGCGAGCCAGGCGATCAGGGCCGCCTCACGTCGGGCGCTCACCGGTCCGCCACCCGGTCCGCGCACTGCGCCAGGCCTGCGGCCATCGACGCGAGCACCTGGGCCACGTCGCTGGACACCGCGGCGAGGGAGTCGGCCGCACGCGCGGTCGCCACGGTGCGGCAGGCTGCAGCCAGCTCGCCGGTGACGCCGGAGGCGTCCGGCAGGGTGGTCGGCAGGGCGTCGCGCTGCTGGTTGAGCGCGGTGATGACGTCGCGTGGAGCCTCGGCCTCGGTGGCCAGGGTGATCAACGCCTGAGCATCGGCGCGGGCGCGAGCCACGAGCCGCCGATCACCCGGGTCGGACTCCGGCCGCGGCTCGACGCCGAGCCTGCGAAGGCCGTCGTCGAGCCGGTGGGTGGCAACGGCTCCGGCGATGCCCGCCGTCGCGGCCACTACCCCGGTTCCTGTGAGAAGAAGCGAGCGCCGACTGACCACGATCGACACCGTAATGGACATCTGGTTGGCTAGGCTGTCCGGGACGCGCGCCGTTGGCGTCGCGAGGCTCTGTTCTGAGCCCACAAAAGAAGATGGAGGAGCCGCATGTCAGAGGCGTTGGAAGCCGTCGTCGAAGCGTGTGTGACCGATCTCGGTCTCGACCTGGAAGCCGTCGAGCTCTCCTCCGGAGGCAGGCGCCGACTGCTGCGCGTCGCCGTCGACGCAGACGGCGGGGTCGGGATCGACGACATCGCCGACGTCACGCGAGCGCTCTCGGTGGTGCTCGACGCCGACGACTCCGTGATGGGTCCGGCTCCCTACACGCTCGAGGTCACCTCGCGTGGCGTCGATCGTCCGCTCACCGAGCCCCGGCACTGGCGTCGCAACGCCGAGCGGCTCGTGCGGGTGCGGCTGGTGGAGGGCGACGTGATCGAGGGTCGGATCGGCCCGAGCGACGACACGGGGGTCGACATCTCGACCAGGTCCGCAGATCGCCGTATCGACTACGCCGACATCGAGTCGGCCATCATCCAGGCCGAGCTGAACAAGCCCACCACCGGAAAGGACCGCTGAGATGGACATCGACATGTCTGCCCTTCGCATGCTGGAGCGAGAGAAGGGGATCGCGGTGAGCATCGTCGTCGACGCTGTCGAGATGGCTCTCCTGTCGGCCTATCACAAGACGCCGGGTGCCCATCAGTCCGCGCGGGTCGAGCTCGACCGGTCGTCCGGCCACGTGACGGTGTGGGCCAAGGAACGGATCGAGCCCGAGCCCGTCGTCGAGCCGGACGTCGATGACGACACGACCTCCGACACGAGCTCCGACGCCGACGCCGGCGCTGAGGACGATGCGGTCGATGACCAGCGGAAGGAAGCGGCGCCTCCTGCCCCTCCTGCGCCGCGCTTCACGGCCGAGTTCGACGACACGCCGGATGACTTCGGCCGGTTCGCCGCCACGATCGCCCGTCAGCTGATCCTGCAGCGCATCCGCGACGCCGAGGACAAGTCGAACTTCGGCGAGTTCTCCGGCAAGGTCGGTGACATCGTGTCCGGGGTCATCCAGCAGGGTCGCGTCCCCGGCGACGTGCGTCTGGACCTGGGCAAGATCGAGGCCACGCTGCCCCCCAACGAGCGCGTGCCCGAGGAGCGCTACGCGCACGGCGAGCGGCTGAAGGCGTACGTGTACGAGGTCGACATGGGCATGCGGGGCCCGCGGGTGAAGATCTCGCGCACCCACCCGAACCTGGTCAAGCTGCTGTTCGCGCTGGAGGTCCCCGAGATCGCCGACGGCTCCGTCGAGATCTCCGCGATCGCCCGTGAGGCCGGGCACCGCACGAAGATCGCCGTCCGCGCGACGGTCGCGGGCGTCAACGCCAAGGGCTCGTGCATCGGACCGATGGGCCAGCGCGTTCGTCAGGTGATGCACGAGCTGCACGGGGAGAAGATCGACATCGTCGACTTCAGCGACGATCCGGCCGACTTCATCGCCCACGCGCTGTCGCCGTCGCAGGTCAAGAGCGTCACGCTGGTCGATGAGTCGACGCGGTCCGCCCGCGTGGTGGTGCCTGACTTCCAGCTGTCGCTCGCGATCGGCAAGGAAGGACAGAACGCCCGGCTCGCGGCCAAGCTCACCGGATGGCGCATCGACATCCGTTCGGACACCGCGGCCCCCGCGACATCGGATACCGCGGCGCCCGCGACATCGGATACCGCGGGCCCCGCGAGCACCGGTGGCGAATCGATTGGCTGAAACAGGTAGAGTGGGTTCCGTTGTTCGCACGTGCGTCGGTTGTCGTGAGCGTGCGGACTCATTCACTCTGGTGCGATTCGTTGCAGGGCAGGGGACCACGGCCACGGTCGTGACTCCCGATCTGGATCGGTCGAAGCCGGGGCGTGGGGCTCACCTGCATCCCACGGTCCGGTGTCTGGAGCTGGCGACGCGTCGCAGGGCGTGGGGTCGGGCACTTCGTATCGAAGGGCCGCTCGACCTCCAGAGCGTCCAGCACCTGATCACCTCACCACCCAATGGAATGCCGCCCGGCGCTCCCTGACCCGAATCGGAGCATCCGCTCATGGAACACCGATGAGTACTCCGCAATGAGTTTGTTCGTCAACTAAGGGTTGATCCTCCTTCGGATCGGCCCGCCCGAAGGAGAATAGTGGCTGTCAGAGTCCACGAGCTCGCCCGCGAGCTCGGCGTCGAGAGCAAAGTCGTCCTCACCACCCTCAAGGACATGGGTGAGTACGTGAAGTCGGCTTCCTCGACTGTCGAAGCACCCGTCATCCGGCGCCTCAAGGAGGAGCACGGCGACGCGCTCGCCGCTGCGGCCAGCAAGAAGGGCGGCGCGAAGAAGGCTGCCGCCGCCAAGGCTGCTGACGCGACCGAACCCCAGACCGGGGCCACGAGCGCCGGCGCGACGCAGTCCGCCGCTCCCGACGCTGGCGTCACGCCGGCCGCTCAGGAGGCCGCGGCCCACGAGGAGACCGCGCAGTCCCAGCCTGCGGCAGGTACGCCTGCTCCCGCGGCCAGCACTCCGCGTGGCCCGATCCCCGGACCCCGCACGCCCACTCCCGCTCCTGCCGCTGAGGCTCCTGCCCCCGAGCCGGTCGCACCTGCCGACGAGCCCGAGGCGCCGGCGGCCAGTGCCGACGAAGCGTCGTCGGACGCAGGTGCACCTCGCCCCGGCCCGCGGCCCGGCGGAAACGCCCGTCCGGGCAACAACCCGTTCTCCTCCACCCAGGGCATGCAGCAGCCGCGGGTGCCCAAGCCGGCGGCCGGCCGCGACAGCAGCGCGCCCCCGGCGCGTCCGGGCATGCCGCGACCCAACCCCGCGATGATGCCCAAGCAGTCCGGCCTGTCCGGTCCGCCCACGCGCCGCCCCGGACCCGGTGGCGGTCAGGGCCGGCCCGGCGCGCCGGGCCGTGGCGGACCCGGTGGTGGCGGTCTCAGCGGCCGTCCCAGCGGTCCCGCCGGCGGCGGCGCTCCCGGTCGTCCCGGTGGCGGCGGCGGATTCTCCGGACCTCCGCGGTCCGGCGGTCCGGGTCGCAACCAGCGCGGCGGCACGCAGGGTGCGTTCGGTCGCGCTGGCGGTCCGGTGCGTCGTGGTCGCAAGAGCAAGCGCGCGAAGCGTCAGGAATTCGACCAGATGCAGGCGCCGACCATCGGTGGCGTGCGTCTGCGCAAGGGCGACGGCCAGACCGTGCGTCTGGCTCGCGGCGCGTCCCTGACCGACTTCGCCGACAAGATCGGCGCTGACGCAGCGTCGTTGGTGGCGATGTTGTTCGGTCTCGGCGAGGTGGTCACGGCCACCCAGTCGGTCAACGACGAGACGTTGCAGCTGATCGGTGACGAGCTCAACTACGACGTCCAGGTGGTTTCGCCTGAGGATGAGGACCGTGAGCTGCTGGAGTCCTTCTCGCTGGAGTTCGGCGAGGACGACGGCAACGACGCCGATCTGGCGGCCCGTCCGCCGGTCGGCACCGTCATGGGCCCCGTCGACCACGGCAAGACCAAGCTCCTCGATGCGCTGCGCAGCAGCAACGTCGTGGACAAGGAGGCCGGCGGCATCACGCAGTCCATCGGTGCCTACCAGGTGTCGACCGAGGTCGACGGCAACGAGCGTCGCATCACCTTGATCGACACCCCGGGCCACGAGGCGTTCACCGCCATGCGTGCCCGAGGAGCACAGGCCACCGACATCGCGGTCCTGGTCGTCGCTGCCGACGACGGGGTCATGCCGCAGACGGTCGAGGCGTTCAACCACGCCAAGGCCGCCGGCGTCCCGATCGTGGTCGCGGTCAACAAGGTCGACAAGCCGGGCGCTGATCCGACCAAGACACGTGGACAGCTGGCCGAGTACGGACTCGTGCCCGAGGAGTACGGCGGCGACACGATGTTCGTCGACGTCTCGGCGAAGGCCGGGACGGGCCTGGACACGCTCCTGGAGTCGATCGTCCTGACCGCGGATGCGGCCCTGGACCTGCGGGCGAACCCCGACCAGAACGCCGAGGGGTTGTCCATCGAGGCGCACCTGGACCGCGGTCGCGGACCGGTCGCCACGGTGCTGATCCAGCGCGGCACGTTGCGCGTCGGCGACACGATCGTGGCCGGCTCCGCCTTCGGGCGGGTCCGGGCCATGCTCGACGAGCACGGCAACAACATCGACGAGGCTCCGCCGTCGCGTCCTGCGCTGGTGCTCGGTCTGACCTCGGTCCCCGGTGCTGGCGACAACTTCATGGTCGTCGACGACGACCGGGTGGCGCGCCAGATCGCCGAGAAGCGCGAGGCGCGTCAGCGCAACGCGGCGCTCGCGAAGCGCACCAGCCGCCGCACCCTCGAGGACTTCATGTCCTCGATGGAGAAGGGCGAGACCGACGAGCTGCTGCTGATCCTGAAGGGTGATGGAGCCGGCTCGGTCGAGGCGCTCGAGGACGCACTGTCGGTCATCGAGGTCGGCGAGAACGTCGCGCTGCGGGTCATCGATCGAGGTGTCGGTGCCATCACCGAGACCGACGTCAACCTGGCCGCCGCGTCCGATGCCGTCATCATCGGCTTCAACGTGCGGCCCCAGGGCAAGGCCACCGAGCTCGCCGACCGCGAAGGTGTCGAGATCAAGTACTACTCGGTCATCTACCAGGCGATCGATGAGATCGAGGCCTCGCTGAAGGGCATGCTCAAGCCGGAGTTCGAGGAGCACCAGCTCGGCACCGCCGAGATCCGCGACATCTTCCGGTCCAGCAAGATCGGCAACATCGCCGGTTGCATGGTCACGTCGGGCACCATCAAGCGCAACGCGAAGGCGCGCCTGCTGCGCGACGGCGCGGTCGTGGCCGAGAGCCTCGACTTCGGCAGCCTGCGGCGGGAGAAGGACGACGTCTCGGAGGTCCGCGAGGGCTTCGAGTGTGGTCTGGTCCTCAAGGGTTACGGCGACATCAAGGTCGGCGACGTCGTCGAGACCTTCGAAATGCGTGAGCTCGA
>JBBSRN010000144.1:0-6427 GCA_038242985.1 Propionibacteriales bacterium
GACCACGAGAGATCGTGGTCGCCGCCGGTGGGCTCCGTGTCACAGGTGCAGGCTCAGACGTAGTCCTGGTACATCTCCAGGTGCCGCACCGGCTTGTTCAGTGCGTCCCGGCGGAAGGGATCTCCGAGCTCGCGCGTGCACATGATCTCGATGACGCAGGTCTTGCCCTCGTTCATCTGCATGTCGATCGCTCGCTCCAGGGCCGGTCCGACCTCGTCGAGCTGGTCCACGACGATGCCTTCGGCGCCCATGGCCTGCGCGATCCCGGCGAAGCTCTCGCTCTCCAGCTCACCGGCGACGAACCGGCGGTTGTAGAACTCGACCTGGTTCTTCTTCTCCGCACCCCACTGCCGGTTGTGGAAGACCACGGCGGTGACCGGGATGTCGTGCCGGACCGCGGTCATGATCTCGCTCATGCTCATCCCCCAGGCGCCGTCGCCGGCGTACGCCACCGCAGGGCGCTCCGGAGCCGCAGCCTTCGCACCGATGATGGTGGGAAGCGCGTAGCCGCAGTTGCCGAAGGACATCGGCGCGAAGAACGACCGCGGCTCCTCGAAGCGCAGGTACGAGTGCGCCACCGAGTTGATGTTCCCGATGTCGGTGGAGACCATCACGTGCTCGGGCAAGGCCCGCTCCAGCGCGCGGAGCACCTCGCGGGGGTGCAACCAGCTGCCCTCCTCGTGCTCGGCCTCCTCGATCATGTCCAGGCTGTACGGATCCAACTCGTGCGTCCAGGCGTCGAGCTCGACCTCCCACTCCTGCTTCTCCGTCGCGATCGTCGTGGCGCGCTCCTCGCGGGTCGCGTCGCTCACCAGGTCTCGTCCGGCCAGCCGCTCGCTGAGTGCCTCGGCGGCCAGTCGAGCGTCACCGCAGATGCCCACCGAGATCTTCTTCACCAGGCCGAGCATCGTGTGATCGGCGTCGATCTGGATGATCTTGGCCTCGGCGGGCCAGTACTCCATGCCGTGCTGCGGCAGCGTGCCGAACGGGCCGAGCCGGGTGCCCAGGGCGATCACGACGTCGGCCTGGGAGATGAGCTTCATGGCAGCCTTCGACCCCTGGTATCCCAAGGGTCCGCACCACAGCGGGTGGGAGGCGGGGAACGAGTCGTTGTGCTGGTAGCTGTTCACCACCGGTGCGCCGAGTCGCTCCGCGAGTGCCACGCACTCCTGCACGCCATCGGCCATCACGACGCCACCGCCTGAGACGATCACCGGGAACTTCGCCGAGGCCAGCAGCTCCGCGGCCTCGTCGAGGCTCTTGGCGCCGCCGGCGCCGCGGTCGAGCCGGTTGGGCCGCGGGATCTCGATCTCGACCTCGCCGTAGAAGTGGTCCCGCGGAATGTTGATCTGGGTCGGACCGATCTCCGACATCGCGCGGTCGAAGGCCCGTCCGGTGAACTCGGCCATGCGCGCGGGATTGTTCACGTGCGCCTGGTACTTGGTGAACTCCTGGAACATCGGCAGCTGGTGCGCCTCCTGGAAGCCGCCGAGACCGATGCCCATCGTCCCGGCCTCGGGGGTGATGATGACCACCGGGCTGTGCGCCCAGTACGCCGCTGCGATCGCGGTGACGCAGTTGCTGATGCCTGGACCGTTCTGGCCGATCACGACTCCGTGCCGGCCGCTCGCTCGCGCGTATCCATCAGCCATGTGGCCGGCGCCCTGCTCGTGGACGACGGGCACCAGACGGATCCCGGCCGGCGCGAAGATGTCCATGGCGTCCATGAACGCCGATCCCATGATTCCGAAGATGTCATGGACGTCGTTGGCCACGAGGGTCTCCACGAATGCTTCGGACGACGTCATCTTGTGCACGCCCTCCACGGCCCCGCGGGCCGACTCCTGCCCTGAGTCTGTCAATGGACTGCCTTCCTGATCCAAGAATTCCGAAAAACGGAACGCTGCGTATGAGTTCTATAGAATGACAGTAGATCCGCAGCGCCCTCAACGTCAAGGAAATTCCGGATAGTCGAACCACAGTGACTATTTTCCGAGATGCCATTAGAGTCGGCCGGGTGAACGCAGCCACCGATCGCACCGCCGAACCCACCAGCGAGGACCCTTCCTCACTCGACGGGGAGACACCGGCCATCCGCCTGATCTCCCTGCTGGAGCTGATCGCGTCCAAGGACGCCTTCGTCTCGCTGCAGAGCCTCGCCCAGGAGACAGGACTGCCCAAACCCACCCTGCATCGCATGCTGCACCAGCTCGAAGGGGCCAAGCTGCTCGTCAGGCAGGCGGACGGACGTCACTACGGAACGGGCGTCCGGCTGCGCAGCCTGGCCGAGAACCTGCTGTTCAACGCCACGCCGCACGGCGCCCGCCACGCGGCTCTTCGAGCACTGGCCGACGAGGTCGGGGAGAACTGCAACCTGACCGCCCTGTCCGGCCACGACATCGTCTACCTCGATCGAGTCGAGACGACCGCACCGCTGCGGATCTACCTGCACCCCGGATCACGAGTTCCCGTCCATGCCTCGGCGAGCGGCAAGATGATCTTGTCGCAGATGACACCGGGCCAGCGACACAAGCTGCTGGCCCACTCCCCCCTCGAGCGGCACACCGCCAACACCATCACCGAGCTCGAGCAGCTGGAGACCCAGCTGGTGCAGGTCGGCCGCGACGGCTACGCGCTCGACGACGAGGAGTATCTGGACGGACTGGTCTGCATCGCGGTCCTGGTGCCCAACGATCGGGGCCGATCCAACCTGTGCGTCGCCGTGCAGGCGCCGGCGGTGCGGATCAGTCCCGATCACGCCCCGGACCTGCTACCAGCGCTGCAGCGCGCCGCCGCGGCCATCGCCGCGATCGACTCCGAAGGATCGGCGGAGCAGTGACGACCTGGGAGCACGGACCCGATCAGCCGGACACCACCGTCGATGTCGAGCAGACCTTCGGCTTCCCCGCCGCCTGGCGCGTGCCCGCCTTCAGCACCGGCAACGAGCACGTGCCGGAGGTGGACCCGGACTACCGGTTCAACCCCGAGGTCACGCGCGCCGTCCTCGCGGGGTTCTCGCACAACCGACGCGTGCTCGTCCAGGGCCTGCACGGCACGGGCAAGTCCACGCACATCGAGCAGGTCGCCGCGCGGTTGAACTGGCCATGCCTGCGCATCAACCTGGACGGTCAGCTGAGCCGTCTGGATCTCGTCGGCCGCGACGCCGTGGTCGTGCAGGACGGCGTGCAGGTGACGCAGTTCCAGGAGGGAATCGTGCCGTGGGCGATGCAACGTCCGGTGGCGCTCGTCCTGGACGAGTACGACGCGGGACGCCCCGAGGTGATGTTCGTCCTGCAGCGCGTGCTGGAGCACCAGGGTCGCCTGACCCTGATGGACCAGAGCCGGGTCCTGCTGCCCCACCCGTCGTTTCGGCTGCTGGCCACCGCCAACACCGTCGGACTGGGCAACCTCAACGGGCTCTACCACGGTGCCCAGCGACTCAACCATGCCCAGCTCGACCGGTGGAACGTCGTGGCGTCCCTGGACTACCTCGCGCCGGACGAGGAGGTCTCGATCGTCCTCGCACGGGTGCCTGCCCTGGCCGATGCGGCCGGGCGCGACGTGGTGCGCACCATGGTGGCCGTCGCCGAGCTGACCCGGAAGGGATTTCGTACCGGCGACCTGTCGACGCTGATGTCACCGCGCACCGTCATCACCTGGGGCGAGAACCTGGCCATCTTCACCGATCTCGCGACCGCCTTTCGCATGTCGTTCCTCAACAAGTGCGACGAGTCGGAGCGCGCGGTGGTTGCTGAGTACTTCCAGCGCTGCTTCGGCGCCGACCTCGAGGAGGCGCCGGAGCTGCAGGCAGTGACCTCGTGACGGTCGACGCGAATCGCCACGAGCACATCCAGCAGATCTGCGCCGCCACGGCTCGCGCGTTGACCGGAGTGCCCGAGCTGCACTTTCGTGATGGCGTGCTGCACCGCGGAGCCCACGCGGTGCACGCGCCCGCCCCGCACCTGCGCACCCATGACGATCACGACGATCTCGGCTCGTTCCGGGGCGCGGCGGACGGGCTCGCGTTGCGCCTCCTGCACTCCGACACCGCGACCCACCTGCGGGCACGTCCCGACGACGAGATCGGCCGGCTGGTCTTCGAGCTTCTCGAGCAGTTCCGCGTGGAGTCCCTGGCCGATGCCCACCACGCCGGCACCATCGCCAACCTGCGCCATCGTCACGAGGCGTGGTCGGCGCAGTTCCACGCCTCGGGGATGACCGAGACCGGCACCGGCCTGCTGCTGTTCACGGTCGCGCAGGTCGGGCGCGCGCGCGTCACCGCACAGCCTGTCGTCCACGCCACCGAGGACGTGCTGGAGGCGACCCGTTTCGGGCTGGCTCCTCTGATTGGCGGCGATCTGCGTCAGCTGCGATCGCTGCGCCACGACCAGGAGGCGTACGCCGAGCCGGCCGGCCGGATCGCCGTGACGATCGCCGAGCTGGCAGCGGCCCAGCAGTCCAACGGTCCGGCTCCGCGCGGCGGCGGTCGCGGTCGCGGCACCGACTGGTTCTCCGTCGCCCTGTCCGAGCACGACCTCGAAGCGCACGGCAGCGACACTCCGCGTACGGGCGGCACCGATCCTGCCGGCGCGACGCCCTACGCCGCCTTCACCCGTGCATTCGATCGCGAGATCTCGGTGGCCTCGCTCACCCGCCGCGACCAGCTGGTCGAGTACCGGCACCACCTCGATGAGCTCGTGGAGCAGACCGGCGTCGATGTCCGGTGGGTGGCCAGGCTGTTGCAGAACGTCGCGGACACCACCCAGGAGACGGGCTGGAACCACGCCCAGGAGGAAGGAGTGATCGATGCCGGGCGCCTGTCCCGGCTGGTCACCAGCGCATCGGACCCGCGAGTGTTCCGCACCCCGCGGCACGAGCCGCACCCAGAGCTGCAGGTCACGATCCTGCTCGACTGCTCGGGCTCGATGCGTCAGCACCAGGAACGTACCGCCGTCATCGTGGACCTGCTGGCCCGCGGGATGGATCTGGCCGGTATCGACAACGAGCTGCTCGGCTTCACGACCGCCACCTGGAACGGCGGTCGAGCGATGCGGGCGTGGCGACGAGCGGGTCGGCCGCCACGACCCGGTCGACTCAACGAACGGCTGCACCTCCTCGTCAAGGATCAGTCCCTCACGTGGTCGAAGGCCCGCCACCAGATCGCCGGACTCCTGCGTCCGGACTTCTATCGCGAGGCGCTCGACGGAGAAGCGATCGAGTGGGCGGTCCGCAGGCTGCAGGCTCGAGCCGACATCGCGCGCCGCGTGCTGCTGGTGTTCTCCGACGGCAGCGCGATGGACGGTGCCACCACTCAGGCCAACGGCCCCAGCTACCTGGACCGGCACCTGGTCTCCGTGCTCGACGAGGTGACGGCCACCGGCGCGGTCGCGGTCACGGGCATCGGGATGGGCGCCGATCTCGGCCACCACTACCCGCACGCCCACACCGTCGACCCCGACGCCGCCGTCGACCGCCAGCTGCTGCGCGAGCTGGTCGGCGTGCTGGCCGAAGCCAGCCATCGGCGACGCGCATGGTGATGATGGGTTTCGCGGTCCTCGCCGTCCTGGTCGGGGCCGTCGTCCGCGGTTACGCCGGATTCGGTGCCTCGATGTTCTGGGTGGCGAGCCTCTCCCTGGTCTACCCGCCGAGCACCGTCGTGCCCACAGTGCTCGCGCTCGAGGTGCTCGCGAGCCTGGCGCTGCTGCGCGGCAACACCGCGCACGTCGAGTGGCGCTCGATGTCCTGGATGCTGGCCGCGACGGCGGTCACCACTCCCCTGGGCGTGGTGCTGCTGGTCATGGTGCCGGAGCAGCCGATGCGGGTCGTGGTCGCGGCGGCGATCGGCATCGGGACGATCGCCATGGCCTCAGGTGTCGATCTCAGCCGCGGCGGTGGGCGCGGTCCCGCCCTGACTGCCGGTGCCATCAGCGGAGTCGTCAACGGCAGCACCGGAACCGGCGGGCCCCCGGCCGTCCTGCTGTACTTCTCGCCGACCCGATCGGTCGAGGTCGGTCGTGCCACGTTGATCGTGTACTTCCTGGGCACCGACGCCGTGGGATTCTTCATGATGTGGGTCGGCGGGCTGGTCGACGGCCGCGTGCTGGGCTACGCCCTGACCTTGACCCCCCTCGCCCTGGCCGGCATCTGGGCCGGCCAGTGGTTGTTCCGTCGCCACGGGCACCACGGCTTCCGCGGCGTGGTCGTCGCGTTGCTGCTGCTGCTGTCGGCGACCATGCTGGTGCGAGCGCTGCTCGCCTGACCGGCCGCCGACGGCGTTCACGCAGCCGGCTGCGACTCCGCGCTGTGGATGGCATGACGCACCCGATCCGCCAGCTGGGTGTACGCCGGCAGCGCCCGGATCGCGTCGGCCGCGACAGTCTCGCCCGGTGCCGAGAACATCGCGCTCTCGTCCAGGACGATGCGCCCC
>JBBSRN010000145.1:0-6383 GCA_038242985.1 Propionibacteriales bacterium
CTGCACCTGGTTGTGGTCGTCGACCCACGGGACCCGGAAGATGATCTGCCGCTCGGGCTCGCACAGCCGGTGGATCACTGCCGCGTCCGCGTAGTGAGGATGCTTGGCCATGACCGGTCCCAGGCTGTCCAGCACCTCGTGAACTGCCTGGTGGAACTCGGTCTCTCCGGGGTTGCGGCTCAGAACCTGTTCGTAGATGTCGTGCAGCTTCGCGTCGAGATTCGACAAACCGGGCGCTCCTTGGATGGCTTCACTAACCCGCGAAGGCTATCGGCGCGCCTCCGTGCTCGCACGACCGGTCGCCGTCCGAGGCTTCCGGAGCCGACAGCACGGCGGCCGTGACCATCGCTTTCGCCGCGACGACGGTCACACGACCATCGGATCGACCTACGTGATCGGATGCCCGTCATCCGGTCATGCCGAGACAGGCCAGCTCGTCGGCGACGTCCTGGCCGGACGTGACCAGCACCGCCTTGCCCGCCCGCACGGCCGCATGGACGCCGGCGGACCGCTGCGACGTCACCGGTCCTGGAACCGCCATGGTGGTGCGGCCGAGCAGGTCGGCCCAGTGCAAGGTGTTCAGGGACCCGCTGCGCAGCTGCGCCTCGACGACAGCGGTGCCCTGGGACAAGGCAGCGATCAGACGATTGCGTGAGAGGAACCGGTGGCGCAGCGGCGCAGCGCCGGGCGCCTGCTCGCTGATGACCAGACCGCCCTCGTCGACGATGCGGTCCAGCAGCGTGGCGTGCGCCTCGGGGTACGCCCGATCCGCACCGCAGGCCAGGACGGCGATGGTCGGGCGATCCACGACGAGCGCGCCGCGGTGGGCGCACGCGTCGATGCCGTAGGCCGCACCACTGACGATCGTGAAGTCGTTGCAGGCCAGGTCTGCGGCGATCTCACCGGCGATCTCGGCACCGTAGGTGGAGCAGGAGCGGGCTCCCACCACCGCGACGGATCGCGCTGCGAGCTGGTCGAGTCCGGCTGCGCCCCGGACCCACAGTCCCAACGGTGCACCGGCGGTGTCCTGCAGCGGCTCGACGTGGTCGAGATCGTCCAGCTGCGCCGGCCACTGCGGATCGCCGGGGCACATCCATCGCAGGCCGGCGCGGTCGGCGCGGTGGAGGACGAGCTCACGCACCCGCTCCAGCTCGGGCATGCCGTCGCGCCAGGGCTGCGGCAGGGCTCGGCCACCGGGGCACGGGCCACCGGCGCGCAGGGCCTCGAGCACCAGCTCGGGACCGTGCTCGACGACCACGTCTCGGAGTCGCGGATCGCCCGGTTCGGCGAGCAGGCTGAGCTCCAGTCGCAGTGTCTCGTGCGCCCTCATGAGGCCTGCACCAGATCGCGGACGGCGCCGGCCAGTGGCGTGCCCCTGCGCAGGGCGAGTCCGGTCTCGACGTCGTCGACCGTGGGGGCGTCGCGACCTGCGAGGTCGGCGGCAGTCCAGGCCAACCGCAGGACGCGGTCCGCGGACCGCGGGTTGAGCGCATGCCCGCGCATCTGGGAGTCGATCAGGTCTCGGCCTGCGATCGCCACCGGCCACCTGCGGCGCAGATCGGCGCCAGGCACGTCGGCATTGACCGACCAGGGCGTCTCGGCCAACCGTGCCGCCTGACGATCGCGGGCATCGGCGACCGCGTCCTTGAGCTCACTGGTGGAGCGACCGCTGCTGAGGGCCGCTGCCAGCTCGGGGCGCGCGGGGGCGGTGAGCGTGCGGTGGATGTCGATGCGATCACGAATCGGTCCGGAGAGCCGGTCGCAGTATCTCCGGCGCATCAGCGGCGAGCACCGGCACTGCTCGCCCACCGCACCATCGAGACCGCACGGGCAGGGATTCGCGGCGAGGATCAGCTGGAACCTGGCCGGATAGGCCGCCGTGTGCGCTGCTCGCGAGACCACGATGCGTCCGCTCTCCAGTGGCTGTCGCAGCGCCTCGATGACGTTGGAGGCGAACTCTGGCGCCTCGTCCAGGAACAGCACCCCTCGGTGCGCCAGGCTCAATGCCCCCGGACGGATGATGCGGCTGCCGCCACCGACGATCGACACCGCGCTGGCGGTGTGGTGGGGATCCAGGAAGGGCGGACGCACCAGCAGGGGGGCGTCGCTGGGCAGCACTCCGGCGACGGAGTGGACGGCACTGACCTCGAGCGAGTGCTGGTGCGTGAGATCGGGCAGCAGTCCCGGCAGCCGTTGAGCCAGCATGGTCTTGCCGATGCCGGGCGGGCCGGTCATCAGCAGGTGATGGCCCCCGGCCGCGGCCATCACGACCGCGAGTCGGGCGTCCTCCTGCCCGGCCACGTCGAGCAGGTCCAGATCGGCCAACCGATCGGCAGCGGTCCAGGCCGCTCCCCCCACATCGTCCAAGGGCGGCACCGGTGGATCGACCGGCTCCTCGGTGCCGGTCAGCAGCGCCACGGTCTGACCGAGCGACCGCACCCCCACCACCGTGACGGAGCCGACCAGCTCGGCCTCGGTGACATTGACCTCCGGCACGAAGACTCGGTCGAAGCCTGCCTCCGCGGCCGCCAATGTGGCCGGGAGGACGCCCCTGATGGCGCGCAGCCGGCCGTCGAGTGCCAGCTCACCAAGGAAGACCGCACCTCGAAGCGCCGCATCGGGCACCGCGTCCTGCGCGGCGAGCACCGCCAGGGCGATGGCGAGGTCGTAGTGCGATCCGGACTTGGGCAACGTGCTGGGAGCCAGATTGATCGTGACGCGCTGGTCGGGCCAGGTGCGTCCGGAGTTGGCGATGGCCGAACGGCATCGCTCACGGGCCTCGTTGACCATGACGTCGGCCAGGCCCACGATGACGGTGCGCGGGAGCCCGCCGGAGATGTCCGCCTCGACCTCGATGGAGCGACCGGCCAGGCCGTCGAGCGTGACCGAGTGCGTGACGCCGGCCATGTCAGGCCACCCCGGCGATGCGGGCGACCTGCGGCGCACCTCGGGGCGGAACGACCACCGACACGACATCGATGCGCACCGCCGGTGGATGGACGTCGTGCACCGCGAGCCATTCGGTGGCGAGACGGCGCAGTCGCGCGGCCTTGTGGCCGGTCACCGCCTCGAACGGGCCGCCGTACCGGGTGGACGTACGGGTCTTCACCTCGCAGATCACCAGCGTGGAGCCGTCGCGCGCCACGATGTCGATCTCACCGAAGCGGCACGTCCACTGTCGGGCCAGCAC
This sequence comes from Propionibacteriales bacterium, assembly GCA_038242985.1. Classification (GTDB taxonomy): domain Bacteria; phylum Actinomycetota; class Actinomycetes; order Propionibacteriales; family Nocardioidaceae; genus Aeromicrobium. Next base: position 3,191 of record JBBSRN010000145.1, read on the forward strand.
CACCATGCCGAGCGACTCCAGGTGACCGGCCGCGATCCTCTCGCCGTAGTTGCCCAGCTCCTTGTTGCGTGCGTACGTCATGGATCGACCCTGCTCGCTACCGGGGATCCGGGCCAGGGGCAGTTCGAAGGCTGTGGACGACGACCGGAGCGCGCTCGCCCTGTGGACAGCGCCAAGACGGAGCAGCCGCTAGATTCGTCGATGTGGAGATGATCGCCGGACCCCGCACAGGACCGCTGGACGACGACCAGGTCCTCGAGTCGTACCCGTGGCCAGATCAGGGCCGGTGGGTGCGCGCGATGATGGTCACGACGCTCGACGGTGCCGCTGCCGGGCCGGACGGTCTGAGCGGATCGATCTCGTCCACGGTCGACAAGGCGGTCTTCGACGCAGTGCGCCGGCTCGCCGATGCCGTCCTGGTCGGGGCCGGCACCATCCGCGCGGAGAAGTACGGACCCATGCGGGCCAAGCCGGCCGACGCCGAACGCCGCTCACAGGACGGTCAGGCGCCTGCTCCCGTGCTCGCCGTCGTCAGTGGGTCGCTCGACCTGGACTGGGACGCGAAGCTGTTCACCGAGTCGACCATGCGCCCGCTGGTGATCACCGGTTCGGCCGCCGACCCCGGCCGGGTGGCCCGCGCCCGCGTCCACTGCGACGTGGAGATCACCGACGAGGAGTCCGTCGATGCCGCCACGGTGCTGGGCGTGCTGGAGAGCCGCGGCCTGCGCCGCATCGTGTGCGAAGGGGGGCCGACCCTGCTGGAGTCCCTGGTGGCGGCCGGCCTGCTCGACGAGGCCGACATCACCTTGTCCCCGATGTTCGCCGGCACCGCCCAGACGCCGCGCACCTCGGGTCTGGAGCACACGACAGAATTCGAGCTCAAGCACGTGCTGCACGCCGAGAGCTTCCTGATGGCCCGGTACGCCCGGAAGACCTCATCGTGATCGACCTGCGCTCGTTGATCGAGCTGGCGAGCCGTCATGCCGACGATCTGGACCACCCCGTCGCCCCGCTGCGGATCGGCGACCGGATCTTCGACACCGACACCGAACCGGTCGTCATGGGCGTCGTCAACTTGTCGCGTGACTCCACGTACCGCGAGAGCGTCGCGCTCACCGAGGCGTCAGCGGTTCGGCGCGCCCGGGTGCTCGTCGCCCAGGGAGCGCATCTGGTCGACCTCGGGGCCGAGTCGAGCAACGTGACGAAGGCCCGCATCGACGCCGACCAGCAGGCACGGACGCTCGTACCGGTCATCGAGACGCTGTCCGCCGACGGGATCGCGGTGTCGATCGAGAGCTACGACGCGGCCACGGTGCGCGCCGGCCTGGCAGCGGGTGCCCGGGTGGTCAACCTGACCGGCTCGGACTCCGACGAGGCCGTGTTCGACCTGGCCGCGGAGTTCGACGCAACCGTCGTGCTGTGCCACGTGAACGGCGCCCACGCCCGCGACCTGGACTCGATCCGCGCCAGCGACATGCCCGCCGACCCGTTCCCGCGCATGCTCGAGCAGTTCGAACGCCGCGTCGCGACCGCACGCGCCCACGGCGTCCAGCACCTCACGATCGACCCCGGCGTGGGGTTCAGCTTCGCGATGGACGACCACGTGCTGCGCGCCCGCCACCAGAGCGCGGTGCTCCTCAACTCGTTCCGACTGCGCCGCCTCGGCCTACCCATCTGCCACTCCGTGCCGCACGCGTTCGACCTCTTCGAGGACCAGTTCCGCGTCGCCGAGAGCTTCTTCGCCGTGCTGGCCCACCTCGGCGGGACCGGCGTGTACCGATCGCACGAGGTGCCGCAGATGGTGGCCGTGCTGGGCGCGCTCGCCCGGCTCGACGTGCTCACCGATCCGACTGGCTGAAGCGGGTCGATCACGTCGTGTCGGGCACCTTGACGTCGGCGTCCTGCAGCTCCTCGACGTTGACGTCCTTGAACGTGAGGACCTTGACGTTCTTGGCGAACCGCGCCGGACGATAGATGTCCCACACCCAGGCGTCGTTCATCGAGACCTCGAAGTACGCGTCGCCGGTCTCCGAACGCACCTTCACGTCGACCGCGTTGCACAGGTAGAAGCGCCGGTCGGTCTCCACGACGTACTTGAAGATCGAGACCACGTCGCGGTACTCGCGATACAACGCGAGCTCCATCTCGGACTCGTACCGTTCAAGATCCTCGGTACTCATGCTCGCGCCTCCATGGCTGCCTTGACGTTGACGTACTGCGTGCGGTGCTCCGCACAGGGGCCGTGATCGGCCAGCGCCTGCTGGTGGACCGGCGTGCTGTAGCCCTTGTGCGTGGCGAAATCGTATGCCGGGAACTGCTCGTGCAGCTGCACCATGATGCGGTCGCGTGTCACCTTGGCGATCACCGAGGCAGCAGCGATCGACGCCGCGACCCGGTCCCCCTTCCAGACCGCGAGCCCGGGGACACCGAGCCCGTCGACACCGAAGCCGTCGGTCAGCACGTAGCCGGGACGCACCGACAATCGCCACAGGGCGCGGCGCAGTGCGGCGATGTTCGCCTGCTGCAGTCCCATGCGGTCGCACTCGGCAGCCGGGACGATCACCACCGCCACGTCTGCGGCACGCGCCATGATCAGGTCGAAGCACGTGTCACGGCGCTTGGCGGTGAGCAGCTTGGAATCGGCGAGACCACGGATCGGACCGTCCAGCACCACAGCAGCAGCCACCAGCGGACCGGCGCAGGCACCCCGCCCCGCCTCGTCGACCCCGGCCACCGGATCGAGCCCCTGCCGCGCGAGCGCGCGTTCGTAGCCGTACAGACCGGCGTCCCGCCTGATCGTGGCGCCTCGGGCCAACCGGGTCATGGGCTCGGGACGTCGTCGAAGGTGTCGGATCCGCGGATGAGGCCGGCCCGGCCCAGCGGCCACACCCGCACCCACGACTTGCCGACCACGGAGTCCTGCGAGATGAATCCGCCACCCGGATCGCCCAGGTGGGCACGGGAGTCCGCGGAGTTGTTGCGGTTGTCGCCCATCACGAACAGGTAGCCCTTCGGCACCAAGATGTTGAACGGCTGGTCGCGATTGACCGTCTCGTCAAGCAGGTACGGCTCGTCCAGCGCCGTACCGTTCACGGTGATCTTGCCGGCCTTGTCACAACACTGGACGGCATCGCCCCCCACCCCGACGACCCGCTTGATGAGGTGCCCGCCGGTGGGGAACAACCCCACCGTC
>JBBSRN010000146.1:0-6373 GCA_038242985.1 Propionibacteriales bacterium
GCTGCACGCGCGGGGCTCCGCGCTGATGGCGATGGCGCGCTGATGACCCGCCCCCTGCTGTCCCTGACGGGCGTCGCCAAGTCCTACGGCGAGGCCGCCGCGGTCGAGGATCTCGACCTCGATCTCGAACCGGGTTCGTTCTCGGCGCTGCTGGGACCGTCGGGATGCGGCAAGAGCACCACGCTGCAGATGATCGCCGGTCTGGTCGTCCCGGACGCCGGCCGCATCGAGCTGGACGGGACCGATCTGGCGGCCGTGCCCACGGAGCATCGCCCCATCTCGCTGGTGTTCCAGAAACCGTTGCTGTTCCCGCACCTGTCGGTCGCACAGAACATCGGATTCGGTCTACGCATGCGCGGCACGGCCCGGCCTGAGATCGACGACCGGGTGGCCGACATGATGCAGCGCGTCCAGCTCCACGGGCTGGGGGCGCGCCGGCCCCAGCAGCTGTCCGGCGGGCAGGAGCAACGCGTCGCCCTCGCCCGCGCACTCGTGCTCGACCCGATCCTGCTGCTGCTCGACGAGCCGTTCTCGCAGCTCGACGCGGCGCTCCGTTCTGAGATGCGCACCCTCGTGCGCGACCTGCACGACTCGACCGGTGTCACCACGATGTTCGTGACGCACGACCAGGCCGAGGCCGTCGAGATCGCCGACCGCGTCGTGCTGATGCTGGCCGGCGCGGTCGAGGCGGACGACTCCCCCGAACGGCTGTACCAACGACCGCCGACCCTGGCGACGGCTCGCTTCCTCGGCACCGGCAACGAGCTGCGCGGCTGCGTGTGCGGGAGCGAGGACGGCGCCGGGACCGGGCGGGTGTTCACGATCGCCGGCACCGCACACATCGAGGTGACGCCGGGGACCTCGACGGGCCCCTCCGTGCTGGTGATCCGTCCCGAGGCGCTGGCGCTCGCACCGATAGGGCCGCGCGACGTGTCGGTCACGATCGTCGCCGTGCGCTTCGCCGGCAGCCACCTGGTGGTGACCGGTCGTACCGAGGACGACCAGGACCTGGAGGTGCACGTGCCGGTCGGCACCCGCGTCGACGCCGGTGAACGAGTGGGCGTCCGGTTCCCACCGGACCGGTGCACCATCTTCGGACGGACACCGGCATGACGCGGCGTGGCGTCATCCTCCGGATCGTGGTGCTCATGGTGGCGGTGACCGCCTTCGTCGTGTTCCAGACGCAGATCGGCCTGCCGAGCGCATCGGAGGTGCGCACCTACTTCGACGGCCTCGGGTGGATCGCGCTGCCGGTCTTCGTCCTCGCCTACGGCCTGGCCACGCTGTTCCCGGTACCGGCGTCGGTGCTCACGATCGCGGCAGGGGCGGTCTTCGGCTTCTGGGCCGCGCTCGGCGCCGTGTGGGCCGGCGCGATGCTCGGGGCGACCGGTGGCTTCGCCGGATCGCGCTGGCTCGGCCGCGGCTCCGTCGAAGGGGTGAGCGTGGCGGGCTTTCGCCGGCTGGACGAGCAGATCGGGCGGCGGGGATTCCTCACGGTGTTCGTGGCCCGACTGGTACCGGTGATCCCCTTCGCCAGCCTCAACTACGCGCTCGGCCTGACGTCGGTGACGCTGCGCTCCTACGTGGTGGCCACGGCCGTCGGCATCCTCCCCGGCACCGCGGTCTACGTCGCGGTCGGCGCCTACGGGTTCTCGCCGGGGTCGTGGCCCTTCGTCATCGCCGTGGTGGGCCTCGTCGGGCTCGCCATCGCCGGTGCGCTCCATGCGCGCCGGGTGCGGGCGAACGAACGGCTCAGTCCCGGTGCAGCAGACGACGCACCGAGCGCAGCAGACTGACCGTCCTGCGCACCCACGGGCCGGCGAGATCGTCGCGCAGCTGCGCGAGCGCCGCCTTCCAGACGCCGTCGGCGTAGGTCGGATAGGCGTGCATCGCGGCGGCGAGATCCCGGGCACGCAGTCCGTGCCTGGCTGCCAGCACGACCTCGGCGAGCGACTCACCGGCACGAGGGCCGACCAGGGTGGCGCCCACGACTCGTCCGCGGCGGTCCAGCACCAGGCGAGTGAATCCCTCGGTCTGCCCCTCGGTGACCGCCCGGTCGACGTCCTCGTGGTGCACGGTCCGCGCGATGATTCCCTCCACACCCGCACGATCGGCGTCCACGCCGAAGGCCGCAACCTCCGGCTGGGTGTAGGTCACCCGCGGCACCGTGGCCAGATCGACGCGGCGGCGCAGTCCGAGGACCGCATTGGTCGCCGCCAGGCTGCCGTGGACCCCGGCGACGTGGGTGAAGGCCGGATGGGGCGTCACGTCCCCCGCCGCCCACACCCGGTGATTGGTGGTCCGCAGGCGGTCGTCGACGACGACGTGGCCGTGGTCGCCGATCTCGATGCCGGCCCGATCCAGCCCGAGGTCCTCGGTGGTGGGCCTGCGGCCGACCGAGAACAGCACGTGGTCCGCGTCGATCCTCGATCCGTCGTCGAGCACGGCAGTGGTCCCGTCGAACTCGACCACAGTGGCGTCGCAGCGAACGTCGATCCCGTCGGCCTCGAGCACCGTGCCGATCACTGCCGCGGCGTCGGGATCCTCCGGCGCCAGGATCCGCGGTCCGCCCTCGACCAGGGTCACCGCAGATCCCAGCCGGGCGAACGCCTGGCCCAGCTCGCACCCGATGCTTCCGCCGCCGACGACCAGCAGACGCTCGGGACGCTCGGTCAAGGACCACACCGAGTCCGACGTGAGCACCGAGACCCCGTCGATGCCCGGGATCGGCGGCACCACCGGCGACGACCCAGTGGCCAGCACGGCGTGCCGGAAGTGCACCTCGAAGCCGTCGACGACGATGCTGCGCGGGCCGCTGAATCGCGCTTCGGCGTGGACGACCGCGACCCCGGCGCGACGCAGGTCGGTGGGCGAGTCGACCGGTTCGATGGTCTCGATCGCCCGATGCACCCGCGCCATGGCCGCACCGAAGTCGACCCCGGCGGCGTCCGACCGGTGCGCCTGGCCCAACAGCGTCTTGCTGGGGACGCATCCGGTCCACAGGCAGTCGCCGCCGGTGCGGTGACGTTCGACCAGCAGCACCGAGGCGCCGGTGTCGGCGGCGGTCTTCGCCGCGACGATGCCTGCCGTGCCGCCGCCCACCACGACCAGGTCCCACGGGGGGCGCCCCGGCTGGAGCGGGTCGGAGGCCCAGTCGACGCTGGTCACCATCGGAGTCCCTGTCCGTCGGCGCGATCCGACGTCGAGATGTGGTCCACGTCAGGCCATCGGCGAGGACGTCGGATTCGTGCCGACGGCGACCACGACGTGACCTGACCAGCACGACGTGGTGGCCACGTCGTCGAGCTGGCTCTCGACGAGGGTCCACGGCCGGCGGTCCAGATCGACGCCTCCGGTGAAGCAGGCGAGGCGCGCTGCCGGTTCGAGCAAGCGGCCGATCCCGGTTGGCAGGGCGAGATCCACGACGGCCAGACGGCCTCCGGGCCGCGTCACCGCGCGGGCGGCCGTCCAGGCGGAGCGCCAGTTCGAGACGATGGACAACGCGTACGTGATCAGCACGGCGTCGAACGTGCGTCCGTCCACCAGCTCATCCAGCTGGGCCGCATCGCCGTGCACGAGCGTGACCTGGTCGGTCGACTCCATCTTGCGCCGAGCCTGGGCCAGCATCGGCTCGCTGGCGTCGATCCCGACGACGTGGCCCGTCTCGCCGATGCGATCCAGCAGCGGCGCGAAGTTGAGTCCGGTGCCGCACCCGACGTCGAGCACGACGTCGCCCTCGCCGAGCTGCAGCTGTTCGATGGCCTGCATGCGGCCGCCGCGATAGATCGGCCGCTCGAAGGACAGCACGTCGTACAGGGCGGCACCGAACGTGTATCGCGGCACCTGGGGCAGTCTCATGGCGCCAGCATGACGGATCGGTGCGTACCGAAGTGACCAACGCCTCACCGCACCGATGCGGCGTCCGGTGGCCCGGGAGGGTTTGATGGGCCGAGCACCACCCGCATCGAGGAGTCCACATGCCCCACATCAGCCGTCGCACGTTCGTGGCCGCCCCCAGTGACCTGGTCTGGTCGTTCATCCAGGAGTTCGATCGCTGGCACCCGCGCCTGAACATCTACGCAGGTGGGCCAGAGGCGGATCCGGACCTGGTCGTCACGGTGGTCGAGCGCGACGACGAGGCGATGAAGCTGTCGTACACCATGCCCGAGCCGCCGTTCCCGATCACCGATCACCGCGCCACCATCTCGGTGACGGTCGAGCGCGAGTCCACCTGCCACGTCCAGTGGTCGGCCAGCTTCGAGACCGACCCCGGCATCATGCATCTGCTGGAGGACCAGCTGGGCGATGACGTCTTCGCCCATGCGCTCGATCGCCTCGCCACCGCCGCTCATGAGCAGCGCGCGAAGGACGTGGCTGCGCAGGGACCGGGCAGGACCGTCTGACGCCTCGACCCGTGCCATGATGCGGCGCGTGGACGACGTGCTGCTGGACCGATGGATCTCGACGTGGGTCCACCTGCGCGAGCGTCGGGTCACCACGATCGACCGCTGGCCGGTGGTGCACGTGGACAGTGCCTCCCGCCGCACCGAGCTGGTCTGCGCCGATCCGGGCGTCGCCGCCGTCAGCGCCCTGCTCCCCCACGTCGCCGGCGACGACGGAGCCATGCTCACGGTCGTCGGCCGCGACCTGACGGACTACCGCACGATGGCGCTTCCACCCGACGTGCGGGTGGACCGGGACGACGAGACCTTGATGAGCACCCTGCTCAGGCTTCGATCGGCTCCCGCTGCACCGGACGGACTGACCGGAACCTTCCAGATCGACGGGCCGCGCACGACCTACCGGCTCGATGACGGCGAACGCGTGGCCGCGGAGGCGACGATGGCGGTCGAGGACGGCCGGTGGGTCACCTTCGACGCCGTCGAGACGACTCCCGCGTTCCGACGACGAGGCCTGGCCCGTCACGTGATGACCACGATGTGCGCCCGAGCCGCCGCAGCCGGCGCGACGCACGGGGTCCTCGTGGCATCGGCGGACGGTCGGGCCCTGTACGAGGCGCTGGGCTGGACCGTCGAACGCGAGCTGCTGTCGCTGATGGGCACGCGCCCCTGAGCCGTGGTGCGTCAGGACACCGGCGTGATCCAGAAGACGTCACCGCGAGCGACGCACGGCGTGGCCGCTGCCACGTCGTCCGCGCCGAGCTTCACCGGCTCTCCGGTCAGGGTGAGACGGCTGCCCACGGGCAACCGGTCGGTGTCGACCACGACGGTGGGCCTGCGTGACACGTCCAGCGTGGTCCCGGGCGGGAACACCAGCAGCGTGGGCGGCCCGTCAGAGCGGTTGACGATGTCGGGCGGTGAGTCTCTCGGCTTTCAGCACCGCGAGAGGCGACTCCGCCACCGCCCCATTTGATCAAAGCCGACTAGGTCACCGCCCCGGGGGCTAGGACTTCCACCGCTCGAAGCCGAGGACGATCAGCCGCATCTGGCGACGGGCGCCTTCCTTGATGCGCTCCTCCAGATCGGCGCGGTGGTCCGGCATCTCGACGACCTCCTCGGCGTTGGAGACCATGTTGCGCACGAACAGCCTCGAGACCATCTGCACGTCGTCGGTGGACCAGCTCTCGATGTTGGGCAGACGAGCCAGCACGACGGCCAGCTCGCTGACGAACAGGTCCAGCTCGTGCCGGATCGCCCGTCGCACGATCGGCGAACCGCCGACCCGCTCGCGGGAGACGAACGCGAAGTGCGCCTTGGAGACCTTCACCGACTCGACCAGCACCTCGGCCGCGGCGTCGATGATGTTCTCGAACATCTGGGGATCTCGCTGGGCCTCACGGATCATCCGGCGCAGTGTTGAGAACGACTGCTCCACCAGCGCCAGCCCGAGCTCGTCCATCGACTCGAAGTGCCGGTAGAACGCCGTGGGCACGACACCGGCGTGGCGCGCGACCTGACGCAGGCTGACCTGGGCGAATCCGTGCTGCTGTCCCAGCGCGAGGGCGGCGTCCATGATCGCCTGGCGGGTGCGCTCCTTCTGCACCTGCCGCGATTCACCCACCAGCTCGGTCATGCATCCATCCTAGGCTCGTCGCTTCAGTGAACACCCGTGCCCCACCGGCACCAGGTCGCACACCTTCGTGGCCGAGGTCACGGGCGAATGGACTTGCACACCCGGGCCAGGCACGACAGAATCTGAGTGTACGCATGTTCACTGACTTCTCTGTTCTCGACGAGACACCATCCCGATCCGCCGAGACCGAACGAAAGGCAACCGATGAGCATCATCCGCTCGGCACTGGCCTCTCGGCCGGTCGCTGCCCTGACGTCGCCGCATCACGTCGATCACTACCTGGAGCGCCTGCACCCGATGGCCACGGCCACGGCAGTGCGCGGAACGGTGCTGGAGGTCC
>JBBSRN010000147.1:0-6301 GCA_038242985.1 Propionibacteriales bacterium
CTGCTTCTTGTCGTCCCACAGCGGCCACAGCACGTCGATCAACGCCAGGCAGCCCAGCACGAGGCCACCGACGAGCGCGATCGCCCACCGGCCGAGGGCCGGGCCGGTGCCGATGGGCCCGCCGTGGCTCATGGCCGCGACCCGGATGCCGACGACCTTCTTGCCGATGCTCTGTCCGGTGCGACCGAGCCGGAACACCCGGTTCCAGACGTCGAACGCGAGATACGCCAGGACACCGACCGCGACGAGGATGAATCCCGCCGGGGCCACGCCACCGGTGATCTCACCGGAGACCGAGTCGGTCCGGACGTCCTTGAACGCCAGCACCAGGCCGATCACGAGCGGCACCAGCAGGATCAGGCCCGACACCAGCGAGTCCAGCAGCGACGCACCGACGCGCGACCACCAGGTGGCGTACGGCGCAGGGGGTACATACACCTGCGGGTACTGCGCCGGATATCCCGCGCCCGGAGGCTGATAGCCCGCCGGCGGAGGCGGGTTGTAGCCCGGCGGCGGCTGGTTGTAACCGGCCGGCGGAGCCTGCTGCGGCGGCGCCTGCTGAGGGGGTGGCGCGGGCTGCTCCCCCGGGTACTGGGGGTAGCGGGGGCCTTCCGGTGGTGGTCCGTCGGTCATCGTGACTCCCTCGGGATCAGTGGTGCTTGGTGTCCGCGCCCAGGCCGGCGGCCGACATCACCAAGGCGACCGGCCCCGCGGCCAGGGCCACGACGCAACCGATCAGGAAGATGGTCCAGTGCGGGGTGGGAATGAGCGCGACTCCTGCGACGGTGATGCCGACGAGAGCGAGCAGAACGGCCGTCCAGGCGGCCGGCGATGATCCGTGCATGGCGCCACCCTACTCGGTGGGATCGCGACCTTCGTCCAGTGCCTTCCAGATGTCCGCCTCGGTCCGTGGTGCGGCCGGAGCGGGCGTCGACGACGGTGCGTCGTACCTGCCGCTCATGGTGGGCCACCGCGGTGCGAGAGCCACCACCACTGCACCCAACGCCGCGGCGACGGCGAACGCGACGAAGGTCCAGAAGTCCCAGCTCGTGCCGGACCGGGCAACCGATCCGGCACCGGTGTAGGCAGGCGACTCGGTGACCGCGTCGCCGATCGCGGACTCCAGCGCCCGGCGCCCGTCGAGCAGGGAGATGATGGCGCCGCCGGCTGCCAGCACCACCAGCACACCCACGGCACGGCGCACCCGGCCGCCGGTGGCCAGCACGGCGATCGAGCCGGTGACCACGACCAGCGCCAGGGCAGCAGCGAGCGGATACGCATCCGAGCCGGAGACCCGCACGATGTCGCTCGGCAGGCCGTCGGCGGCCACTCGGGCCCGTTCCCAGGTGCGGCCCAGCGCCAGGAACGCCAGACCCCCTGCTGCGAGGAGGCCCAGGACGACCGGCACGTACAGCCGCCGGGGCGTCACGTCAGGCCCTTCACAGCAGCCGGTCCGCGTCGAAGCAGGTGTCCTCGCCGGTGTGGCAGGCCGGGCCGTGCTGATCGACCACGACCAACAACGTGTCCCCGTCGCAGTCCAGCCGCACCTCGCGGACGTGCTGGGTGTGGCCGGAGGTCTCCCCCTTCACCCAGTACTCCTCGCGGCTGCGGCTCCAGTAGGTGCCGCGCCCGGTGGTCAGCGTGCGGTGCAGCGCCGTGTCGTCCATCCAGCCGAGCATCAGGACCTGGCGGGTCCCAGCGTCCTGCACGACCGCCGGCACGAGACCGTCGGTGGTTCGTTTGAGCCGTGCAGCGATGTCCGGATCGAGTCGTGCCGGGTCAAGAGTGCTCACCGGACCAGTGTCCCAGTCGGTCTCCTCATGCGGACAACGACGCCTGCGCCACCCAGCTGGCGTGCAGACGCGAGTACACGCCACCCGCGTCGACGAGCTCGGCGTGCGTGCCGTCCTCGACGAGCTGGCCGCTGTCGAACACCAGGACCCGGTCGGCGTTCTCAGCGGTCGACAACCGGTGCGCGATCGTGACGCTGGTGCGGCCGTCGAGAAGCCGTTCCAGAGCCCGCGTGGCCCGCAGCTCTGTCTGGGGATCGACGGCGCTGGTGGCTTCGTCGAGCACCAGAAGATCCGGATCGGCCAGGGCCGAGCGGACCAGGGCCACCAGCTGCCGCTCGCCGGCCGACAACGACTCCCCGCGCTGACCCACCTGGCTGTCCAGTCCTCGCGGCAGGGAGTCGAACCAGGGACGCAGCTCGAGCTCGTCGATGACCGACATCAGCTGGGAGTCGGTGGCGCCCGTGCGGCCATAGGCGAGGTTGTCGCGCAGCGTGGCGTCGAACAAGAAGCCCTCCTGCGGCACCATGAGGACGTGGCGTCGCAGATCGTGAAACCCGACGGTGGCGATGTCGATGCCACCGAGGCGCACCGCACCGTCGCGCGGATCCATCAGGCGCGTCAACAGCTTGGCGAACGTGGTCTTGCCCGAGCCGGTCTCCCCCACGACCGCGACCCGTTGGCGGGCGGGGATGTCCACGACGACGTCACGCAGCACGTCCGGACCTTCGGGGTAGGCGAACGACACGTGGTCGAAGGTGGCGCCGAGGGCGCCGGCGGGCAGTGGCGCACCCTCCTCGCCCGGATCGATGACATCAGCGGGCGTGTCGACGAGGTCCATGACCCGTCGCCACGACGCGATGGCGTTCTGGGCCTCGGTCAGCACCTGCGTGGCGTTCTGCGTGGGTCCGACGACGAGGCTGACCAGGAACGCGAAGGCGATCACGGTGCCCATCGAGAGTCCTCCAGCGACGCCGAGCAGCACACCTGCGGTGAGGACGCCCGCGTTGGCGAGTCCGCCGGAGACACCGGCCGAGGCGAACGTGACGGCCACCAGCTTCTGGGCCTTGATGTTCGCGCCGAGGTTGCGGTCGATGCCGGTGTCGACGCGGTGCTGGGTACGCGGCTCGATGGCGTGCGACTTGACCACCGAGGCACCCACGACCGGTTCGGCGATGACGGCGATCATCTCGCCCACCGTGCGCCGCACGATGTCGTAGGCGGTGCTGAGTCGGGCCGCGAAGTAGCGCAGGCTGAACACCAGCGGCAGGAAGCACAGCCACACGACGAGGGTCAGCTGCCAGGAGTAGAACAGCATGATCACGGTGGCCACCGCGATCTGGCCGAGACTGATCACGATCATGATCCCGGTCATCTGCAGGAACAACGACACCTGGTCGATGTCGGAGGTGACCCGCGAGACCAGGACGCCACGACGTTCGGAGTTCTGGGTCAGCATCGAGAGGTCGTGGACGTGCCGGAACGCGGTGATGCGCAGCTCGGACAGACCGTTCTCGCTGGCGACGAACAGCCGCACCCGCATCCAGTAGGCGACGCCTGCGGTGATGAGCACCAGCACGAGGGCGATCAGCACGGCCGGGGCGACGTCGGACAGCCGGACCGCGCGACCGGCATCGCCCAGTCCGGAGTCGATGGTGCGCTGCACGACGATCGGGATGGCCGATCCACCGACGGTGCTCAGGACCGCGAGGAGCAGCGTGAACCTGAGCCCTTCCTTGACGCCGGGCGACATCGCCAGGCCGCGCCGGACGACGGCCAGCCCGGTGGCCCGTGAGGAGTCCACCCCCGGCAGATCCTGCTGGACGGCGTGGCGGGTGCTCATGAGATGACCTCTCGGGCCTGGTCGTAGGCGTTGACGATGTCGCGGTACGCCTGCGACCGCTCGACCAGCTCGTGATGGGTGCCCTGCTCGACGACTCGACCCCGGTCGAGCAGGACGACGTCGTCGGCCAGCGCGATGGTGGCCTTGCGGTAGGCGACCACGAGCACCGTCGGCCCGACGCCGCCCGCGGTCTGCTCGGCGAGCGCGCGCAGGATCCGTTGCTCGACCTCAGGGTCCACCGCACTCGTGGCGTCGTCCAGGACCAGCAGGCGAGGATGGCGCACGAGCGCTCGGGCCAGGGCGAGCCGTTGTCGCTGGCCGCCGGACAAGGTGGTGCCCCGCTCGCCCAGCTGGGCGTCGAGTCCGCGGCCGAGGGCTGCGACGAATCCGTCCCCCTGCACCGTGCGGAGCGCGGCCCACACGTCGCCGTCACTGATGTCGCGGCCGAGGGTGATGTTCTCGCGCACCGAGTCATCGAACAAGAAGGTGGACTGGGGCACCACGGCCACTGCGTCGGCCAGCTCGGTGTGGCCCAGTGTCGGCAGTGCGACGCCGTCCAGGCAGATGGTGCCGCGAGTGGGGTCGACGAGTCGCACCAGCAGGGACGTGATGGTGCTCTTGCCGCTGCCGGTGGAGCCCACGACGGCCGTGACGGTGCCGCGCGGCAGGTGCAGGTCGAGGTGCTGCAGCACGTCGGTGCCGGCGTCGTCGAAGCGGAACGAGACATCGTCGAGGTGCAGCTCGACGGCTCCGGCTCCGGGGATCGACGCGGACCCGTACTCCATCGAGCCCGTGGCCCGCAGCACGCTCTGCACCCGATCTGCGCCGACGACGCTGCGCGGGAGCTCGCCCAGCACCCAGCCGATGGCGCGGACCGGGAACGCGACCACCGTGAACAGGTACGCGACCTGCACGACGTCTCCGGGGTCCGCGGCACCGCTGGCGACCCGCCCGACGCCGAGCACGATGACCAGCAGGATGCCGAAGTTCGGCAACGCCTCGAGCAGCGGGTCGAAGACGCTTCGCACGCGGCCGACGGCGATGTTGGCATCGCGCAGCTCACGGGTGCTGGTGGCGAAGCGCTCGGTCTCGTCGGCCTCCCGGCCCAGCGACTTGACCACGGTGGCGCCGTCGAACGATTCGTGGGCGACCGCGCTGAGATCGCCGCGCAGCGCCTGCGCGAGCGCGACCCGGGGCGACAGCCAGCGCTGGTAGAACACGTTGATGCCGAAGAGGGCGGGGAACACGATGAGTCCCACGAGCGTGAGCACGAGATCGGCGGCCACCATGGCGCCCAGCGCAGCCACCAGCATCGCGATGACGCCCACGGCCATCGGCAGCGGCATGAACACCGCCCACGCGGCCTCGACGTCGGCGTTCGCGTTGGACAACAGCTGACCGGTGGGGTGGCGGTGGTGCCACGACATCGGCAGCGTCAGGTACTTGCGGGTGACGAGCCGCCGGTCCGAGGCGACCAGCCGGAAGTACACCAGGCCACCGATGAGTCGTCGGGCGACCACGCCGGCCGCGCGCAGGACGGCAACGCCGATGAACAGCAGGACTGCGGCGACCAGGGCGCCCCGGACGACCTCGCCGTTCTCGAAGGAGGGACGGATGACGTGGTCGGTGGCCCAACCGAGCACCCATGCGTCGGCGACGGTCATGGCTCCGTAGAGCATGCTGCCGACCGCCGAGATCGTGAACAGGAGCTTCTGCTGGCGGATGCCGCGACCCAGCAGCTGCATGCCGCGACGGGTCATGCGCGAGTTGTCGCGGTTGCCCAGCTCCGATCCGGCAGGTGGGACGTCCTCGGGGGTCTCGGCGGATCGCTCGGACGTCACGTCATCGCGGGCGTCAACGGACATCGTGGCCAGCTGTCCTCAAGATTTCCTTCACCTGTCCGATGGTCATGTCGCCGAAGTGGAACACGCTCGCTGCGAGCACGGCGTCGGCGCCCGCGTCGACGGCGGCCGGGAAGTGATCGAGCCGCCCGGCACCGCCACTCGCGATGAGCGGTACTGATGTAACGCTGCGGACCGCCCGAATCATTTCCAGATCGAAGCCATTTCTCGTGCCGTCGGCGTCCATGGAGTTGAGCAGGATCTCGCCGGCACCCAGCTCGGTGGCTCGGCGGGCCCATTCGACGGCGTCGATGCCGGCCGAACGACGACCGCCGTGGGTGGTCACCTCGAAGCCGCTGGGCTGCGCCCCCTCGCCGGACGTGGGGGCGCGGCGGGCGTCGACGCTGAGCACCAGGACCTGGTTGCCGAAGCGGTGGGAGATCTCGGACAGGACGTCGGGCCGCGCGATGGCGGCGGTGTTGATGCCCACCTTGTCGGCCCCGGCCCGCAGCAGTCGGTCGACGTCGTCCGCGGTGCGCACTCCCCCACCGACCGTGAGCGGGATGAACACCTGGTCGGCAGTCCGACCGACGATGTCGAAGGTGGTGTCGCGATCGCCCGAGGACGCGGTGATGTCCAGGAAGGTGAGCTCGTCGGCGCCCTCGGCGTCGTAGACGGTGGCCATCTCCACCGGGTCGCCGGCATCGCGCAGGTCGACGAAGTTGACCCCCTTGACCACGCGACCCGCGTCGACGTCCAGGCAGGGGATGACACGGACGGCAAGACTCACTCGCCGAGCCTATCGACACCGGCTCGCCGAGCCTGTC
>JBBSRN010000148.1:0-6229 GCA_038242985.1 Propionibacteriales bacterium
GCACGGCGAGGACCTTGGTGACCTGGTCCAGGACGAACGCCACCGCAGCGACGGCCGCGAACAGACCGACGGCGCTGCGGGGGATGGAGCCTGGTGCGCTGAGCGAGCTCAGCGACGCTCCTCGCGCTGCTTGCATGTCATGCACAGTGTGGCACGGGGGAACGCCATCAACCGCATCTTGCCGATCGGCTCCCCGCACGACTCGCACTGACCGTAGACGCCGGACTCGAGGCGGCTGAGCGCCTTCTCGGTCTGCAGCAGCAGCTCGCGCTGGTTGGCGGCCAGCGACAGCTCAGAATCGCGCTCCAGCCCCTTGGAGCCGATGTCGGCCTGGTCGTTGCCGGCCCCGTCGACGCCGTCGCGCAGCAGATCCTGCAGCTCCTTGGCCGAAGCCTCGAGCTCGGCACGCAGTCGTTCGAGGTCCTCCTCGAGCTCGATGCGGACCGACGTGGTCTCTTCGACGGTCCAGGGCTTCTCGTCCGCTCGTACGGCGAGCTTCGTGTTCGGCATGCGGGGAGATTAGACCGGGGCGTCGCCGAAGACAAGTCGAACCACCCGAGCCCGACGACATGCAGTCGTCCGTACACAGATGTGGGGCCCGTGCCAGTTGGCACGGGCCCCACATGTGGCGCATCAGCTCAGGCTCAGAGCGAGTCCTCGTCGCCCAGCAGCGACCGCAGACGGCGTGGTCCGGAGTCGTCGGGCGTCTGGACGGGCTGCGAGGAGGTGCTCTCGTTCGCGGCGAGCTGGTCGAGCTGGCTCTGGAAGTAGTTCTTGAGCCGGGCTCGGTACTCGCGCTCGTACGCCCGCAGGTGCTCGACCTCGCGCTGGATCTCGTACCGCTCGCGCTCGATCGTGGAGACCGCCTGCTGACGACGCTCGTTGGTCTCGTCGTCGAGCTTCTGCGCGCGGATGCGTGCGTCGGTCTCCAGACGATCGGCCTTGCCGCGGGCCTCGTTGGTGAGTCGCTCGGCCTTCGTGCGGGCCTCGCCGAGGACGCGGTCAGCCTCGTCCTTGGCGGACTCCATCAGCTGATCGGCGTTGTTCGAGGCGATCTCGAGCAGTCGCGCGGCAGCGGAGGACGCATCACCCATCGAGGGACGTACCCGCGCCTCTGCGGCGGGCGGGGCCGCGACAGCTGCTGCCGTGGTCTCCTGCGCAGGTTCGGGTTCGGGGGTGGCTTCGGGCTCGGGCTGGGGCTCGGGCTTCTGCTCGGCCTGCGGGGCGGCGGGCGTCGACTCGACGGCGGGGATCAGGCCGGTGGCCTCGCCACTGGACGCCGCAGCGACCTTGGCGCGAAGCTCGTCGTTCTCGACGGTCAGGCGTTCGAGCTCAGCCTCGACCTCGTCGAGGAACTGGTCGACCTCGCCCATGTCGTAGCCCTCACGAAGACGGACGGGGGTGAAGCGCTTGTTGCGCACGTCCTCTGGCGTCAATGGCATCGGTTCACCTCGGGGTTCGGGGCAGTCCTGGACGGACTGTGGAAAGTCCACCGTACTCTGCTCGGTGTCACTTCTGCCACATGCGTCCCCGACGCGCGAGTGTGAAGGGCCACGTGCGGCCCCGCGGGCCGCTGTTCAGGAGAAGACGACGACGATGATCTGCATCAAGATGTAGAGCGCGAACAGCAGCACCATCGGCGACAGGTCAAGTGCCGCGCCACCGAGGCGGATGGGCGGTATGACCCCGCGAATGGCTCGCAGCGGCGGATCGGTCGCCGAGTAGATGCCTTCGCACAGCACGGCGATCGGACCCTGGGGTCGCCAGCTGCGCGCCAGCATCTGGACCCAGTCCAAGATGAACCGGGCCAGCAGCAGCACGATGCCAATCCAGACGATCAGCTGCAGGATTCCACCGATGGTCTGCACGGTCATGTACTCAGCTCTGGTTGTAGAAACCGCCTGATGCGAGGCGTTGCTTGTCCTCGTCGCTGACGGTGACATTGGCGGGCGACAGCAAGAATACCTTGGCAGTCACGCGGTTGATCGTGCCGTGCACCGCGAAGATCAGACCGGCAGCGAAGTCGACCAGTCGCTTCGCGTCGTCGTCATCGATCTCGGACAGATTCATGATGACGGGGACACCGGATCGGAAGTGCTCGCCGACCGTGCGGGCGTCGTTGTAGGTGCGCGGGGTGACGGTCTCGATGCGCGCCAGGTCCGACACGCTCGTCGATGCGACGGGGGTCGGTGCCGGGGTGGGGCGCCGTTCGCGGCGCTCGGAGCGACGCTCCTCGATGCTCGCCACCGGGGCGGGACGCAGCGCAGGAGTCGAACGAACCGGCTCCGGGGCGGGTCGGTCATCGTCGTAGTCCGGGTCGAAGTCGTCGTAGTCGGCCTGCTCGACCAGGCCGAGGTATTCTCCGACCTTACGCATTGCGCCAGCCATGATGACTCCATCCGGGGTGTGCTCGGTGTGACTGAATGACATCACTGAGATTACCGGTTGGAAGAGCGATCTCCGAGTATCGAACGCCCGACGCGCAGGTGTGTCGCGCCGGCCTGGACCGCCTGTTCCAGATCGGCGCTCATCCCGGCGGAGATCGCGGCGGCCTGCGGGTGCGCTGCTCGGAGGCGAGAACTGATCGCGACCAGCTCCTCGAAGCACGGGCGGGGATCTGCACCCAGTGGAGCAACCGTCATGACGCCGTCGAGGCGAAGGTGGTCGGATCCGGCGATGATGTCTGCCAGCTCGGCGACGGCGTCAGGTGGAACGCCGGACCGGCCGGGATCGGTGGTGTCGAAGTCGACCTGCACCAGGCAGCCCAGCACCCGCCCGGCAGCCTCGGCGCCCCGGTCGAGGGATCGGGCCAGCTTGGCCCGGTCCACACTGTGGACGACATCGCTGTAGCGAGCGACCGCCCCGGCCTTGTTCGTCTGCAGGCCACCCAGGAAGTTCCAGCGCAAGGGAGCCGACACCTCGTCGTGCTTGTCACCGGCCTCGGGATGACGATTCTCACCCACCTCGGTGACGCCCAGCTCTGCGAGCAGGTCGACGTCGGAGGCGGGATAGGTCTTCGTCACCGCGATCAGCGTGATGTCGCCGCGATCGCGACCCGCCGCGTCGCAGGCGGCCTGGATGCGCTGCTCGGTCTGCTGCAGGCCCTCGGCGATCTCCTCGCGCCGGCTCATCGCAGGACCACCAGCCCGCCGATGCGGCCGGACGCCGCGCCTTGGCGCCGGTACGAGAACAGGCGGTCGTCCTCGATGGTGCAGGTGCCGGCCCCGAGATCGGCGACCTCGACGCCGAGGTCGGTCAGCTGACGCACCACGCCCGCACCGACATCGACCGACGGGGTGCCCCAGGTGGTCGTGGAACGCGTGCCCGGAACCTGGCGCTCGACATCGTCGGCCATCTGCTCGGGGACCTCGTAGCAGCAGCCACCGGCGCGTGGTCCGACCCAGGCGCGCACCGATCGGGCGCCACGTCGCCGCATGGCGCCGACGACTGCGGGAACGACGCCGCCGACGAGTCCGACGCGGCCGGCATGGGCTGCTGCCACCAGCGCCAGCTCGTCGTCGGCCAGCAGGACCGGCACGCAGTCGGCGGCGCGGACGAGCAACGGCACCCCGACCTGGTCGGTGACCAGCGCATCGCAGACCGGCACCGTGCCTGATCCGTGGGCGTGGATGGTGTCGCCGTACCCGACCTCGCTGCCATGCACCTGCGACATCGAGTGCAGGCCATCGACGCCGAACGCGTCTGCGAGAGTCGCATGGTTGCGGATGACCGTGGTGTTGTCGTCGCCGGAGGAGCTGCCCAGGTTCAACGAGGCGAACGGACCGTCGCTGTGCCCACCGAAACGATCGGTGAAGGCGACCTCGACCCGTGCGGAGAACTCCCGATGCCAGAACACGCTTCCACCCTACGACGCCGGCCGGCGCCAGCCGATCAGCGCAGGAAGTCCGGGATGTCGAGGTCGTCGTCGTAGTCCACGGGCGGCGCCTCGGCCGGGGCGGTGCGCTCGTTCGGGGCGTCCCTGCGCTGTTCACGCTGGTCACGCTGGTCACGCTGGTCACGCTGGTCACGCTGGTCACGCTGGTCACGCTGGTCACGCTGGTCACGCTGGTCGCGTGGGGCGGGCCTGGCGGCAGGACGATCGGTGGTGGACGGGGAGTCCAGATACGGATCGGGCGCGTACGTGTCGGGCGCCGCCGGCGCGTCACGGTTGCTCGACGGGACGGGCGCGGGCCGGTCGACCTCCTTGAGCAGCGCAGGCTGTGCGGAGTTGCGGGTCTTGGGCTCTCCCCCGTCGAAGCCTGCCGCGATCACGGTGACGCGGACCTCGTCGCCGAGAGCATCGTCGATCACGGCGCCGAAGATGATGTTGGCCTCAGGATGGACAGCGTCGGCGACCAGGCCGGCAGCTTCGTTGATCTCGAACAGGCCGAGGTCCGAGCCGCCTGAGATGGACAGCAGCACGCCGCGCGCGCCTTCGATCGAGGCTTCCAGCAAGGGGCTGGAGACCGCCATCTCGGCGGCGATCGCGGCTCGGTGCTCGCCGCGGGCCGAACCGATGCCCATGAGCGCCGAGCCGGCGTCGGACATCACTGACTTGACGTCGGCGAAGTCGAGGTTGATCAGGCCGGGAGTGGTGATCAGGTCGGTGATGCCCGAGACGCCCTGGTGCAGCACCTGGTCGGCCTGTCGGAACGAGTCGAGCAGGCTGACGTTGGGATCGCTGATCGACAGCAACCGGTCGTTGGGAATGACGATGAGGGTGTCGACCTCGTCGCGCAGGGCCTGGATGCCGTCGTCGGCCTGGTTGGACCGGTTGCGACCCTCGAACTTGAACGGCCTGGTGACGACGCCGATCGTGAGGGCACCCAGCGAGCGAGCGATGCGCGCGACCACCGGAGCACCACCGGTGCCGGTGCCGCCGCCCTCTCCGGCGGTGACGAAGACCATGTCGGCGCCGCGGATGGCAGCCTCGATCTCCTCGGCATGGTCCTCGGCCGCCTTCTTGCCGATCTCGGGGTTGGCCCCGGCGCCGAGACCCCGGGTCGAGTCGCGGCCGACGTCGAGCTTGACGTCGGCGTCGCTCATCAACAGGGCCTGCGCATCGGTGTTGATCGCGATGAACTCGACACCCTTCAGGCCCACCTCGATCATCCGGTTGACGGCATTGACCCCGCCGCCGCCGATGCCGACGACCTTGATCACCGCAAGGTAGTTCTGGACCGCCATCGTGTGTGCCTTTCGAGTGCTGGGCCCGAGCTCGTTGGACTCGAATCCGAAGATCTGATCTGTAACCCTGAAGTAGAGGGTTATGGTTATGTCAACCTGTTGCTGTGACTGACGGTACGCGGGTGGCGTCAGCGCCTGCGTCGCGACACGCCGCGACACTGCCGAGTCAATGCATGGCCATCGGCCGGTGCGTCACTTGCTGGTGGTCGGCTGGTCCGGAGCACTGATGTCGTACCCCTTGGCATCGATCTCCAGCAGCTGTTCGAGCACCTCGAGCTTGCGGGGGCCCTGCGCGACGCTCCCCCAGATGACCGTCCGTCCCCGGGTGAGATCCAGGGAGATCGAGTCCTTGGTCGAGCCGGCGATGGCCTGCACCTGCTTGCTCAGTGCGGGATCGTCGCGGCGGATGCGATCGGCGATGGCGGCCATGGCCTGGAGGGTCTGCAGACGCTGCTTCGCATCGGCGGCGATCACCCGGGCCTCGACCAGCTTCTTCGGCTTCGACCCGTAGGAGCGGAAGTCGACCCCCAACCGGTCGACGCCGCGATACTTTCCGTCGACCATGACCCACATCACGGCAGTCCGCTCCGCGATCGTGATCGTCACCTCGTGGGGCCATGATCGTGACACCTCGACCACCCGGACGCGTGGCACGGCCTTGACGCGGGCCTCGACCGCGGTGAGGTCCACGCGCGCGAGCGGGCCGCCGAGCGGGACGTCGGCGGCCTTGCGGACCTGCTGGCCCGTCAGCGACGTCTCCCCCTCCACCGAGACCGTGCGCACCTCCAGCACCGAGGAGAAGTAGATCAACCACACCACGGCGGCCACGAGCAGGGCACCCAGCACGACGACCGTGGTGCGGAACCATCGATGGCGACGCAGGTGCAGGCGGCGTGCGGTGAACCGGTCACTCATGCGGTGCCAGGCGGGCCAGGACTGCGGGCCCGACGGTGGTGATGTCGCCCGCGCCGAGGGTCAGCAGCAGATCGCCGGGTCGCAGCATCCCGACCATGACGTCGGCCAGTCCGGACACCGGTCCACC
>JBBSRN010000149.1:0-6152 GCA_038242985.1 Propionibacteriales bacterium
CATCGTGGGAACGAAGGAGGAGCGCCCCGAGCGAGTTGGCGACAACACCGCAGCGATGGGCGTGTGTGGCGAGTCGGGGAGAGTCACCGTGATCGGCTGATCTGGCACCACGTCGCCGCCGAGCTCGACCACCGCCATCACCCCGGCCTTGCGAATGACCGGCGCGGTCGCGCACTCCGCCAGGGCGGTCGACGGGGCCGGTTCGTCGGTCGGTGTCCCATCATCGCGGGAGAGCACGACCTCGAGCAGCCCGGGCCGAAATGCGTTGATCTGTGCACAGGGGTTGCGCAGGCCGGTCAGCCGCACGATGGGACCGCCGAGATCGAGCAGGGTCCCGGTCGGCAAGCCGAGCAGGTCCAGGTCGGCGGTGAGGACGTTCTCGCCGAGATCGCCCGGCCCCACCTCGTAGCCCATCGCGCGGGCCTCAACGAAGACCTCGGCGTGGATGAGGTGGACCTGGCGCAGGTTGGGCTGGTTCGGATCACGACGCACCCGCGATCGATGCTGGATCAGGGTCCCGGCGTGAGCGTCGCCGAGCACACCCAGCCCGGCCACGAGGGTGATCGACTCCACCGGCACCTTGCTGAACCGATGCATGTCGTCGCGGCTGACGGCGACGACGTGGGGCGCAGGCACACTCACATTCTCTCGCGTCGGCCACACACGGCACGGACCGGACGTCAGTCGAGGCAGAACTCGTTGCCCTCGAGGTCGTGCATGGTGATGAAACCGGTCTCCATGCGGCCGTCGGGCTCGACGCGGTAGGCGCGGGCGGCGCCGAGCGCCAGCAGGCGCGTGCACTCGGCCTCGAGGGCGGCCATGCGGTCGTCGCCGACCAGTCCCGGCGCCACGCGGACGTCGAGGTGCAGCCGGTTCTTGGCCGCCTTGCCCTCGGGAACCCGTTGGAAGAACACGCGAGGACCGTCCGCATCGATCGGCAGCAGTGCAGATCGGCTGTTCCACTGATCCTCGGGCACGCCCCACGCCTGCAGCGCCGCGTCCCAGGAATCGAACCCTTCCGGCGGTGGCTGGACGCGATGGCCCAGCACCTCGGCCCAGAACGCTGCAAGAGCGGCCGGGTCGGCGCAGTCGAACGTGATCTGGACCTCGCGAGTGACCATGGGTCCAGTGTCCAATGAATGACCAGCGTCGTGCGAACCACCGACAGATCACGGCGCCGTCGTGACTACGCTGTCGGCGTGGCGGGAGTGCAGATCGGGGTGCTCCTCATCATCGCGTTGGTCGTGCTGATCGGGTCGATCACCCAGACCACCGTCGGCCTGGGTCTCGGCCTCGTGTCAGCGCCGGTGCTCACGATCGCCGCTCCCGACCTGATGCCCGGAACGCTCATCATGCTGGCCGCCGTGCTCCCGTGCCTGACGCTGGCGCGCGAGCACCAGGACATCGACTGGTTCGGTCTTGGATGGTCGTTGCCATGGCGCGTCGTCGGCACCGGCATCGGTGTCTGGGTCGTCACGCAGGTCACCTCCAGCCGGCTCGAGCTGATCGTCGGCGTCGTCGTGCTGCTCTCGGTCCTGCTGACAGTGAGGGCCCTGACCATCCCGATCACGCGCACGAGCCTGAGTGCCACCGGAGTCATCACTGGGGTGACCGGGACGGCCACCTCGATTGGCGGGCCGCCGTTCGCCCTGCTGTACCAGCACCGTCCGCCGCACCAGGTGCGGTCGACGATCGCCGTGTTCTTCCTGGCCGGTGCCGTCATCAGCCTGATCGGCCTCGGAGCCGCCGGCCAGCTGTCCACCGACGAGGTGAAGATCGCCGCAGTGCTCGTCCCGGTGCTGGTCGCCGGAGTCTGGACCGGGACGCACCTGCGCTCCCGTCTGCCGCTGGAGATCATGCGCCCGGCACTGCTGGCGGTCAGCGCCGCCTCGGCCCTGGTCCTGATCGTGAAGTCGTTCCTGGGCTGATCGGGGCTGGTCGATGGAGCCGAGCTGGTCAGAAGTAGTCGAGCACGCGGGGTTGGCGGCTGCCGAACAAGAAGTCCCAGTACTGGTCGTGGCCGGCGTCGCCGGTGAGGTGGCCGAGCCGGCGCAGGTCCGGCGAACGCAGGCTGCCGCAGATGGTCAAGGCCAGGCCACCGGAGTCCAGGGCACGGGCGCCGCCGACGTCCGCCGCCTCGGTGTGACCCCGGCCTCCGGACACCGTCAAGACGTGGCCCGACCCGCCCCACGAGAAGGGCAGCGCGAGCTCGAGACCGTCCGGGTAGGCGATCTGCTCCAGCACCGCGATGTCCAGCACGCACATGCCGTACTCGCGACGGTGGGTCGTGCGCAGATTCCCGCGCCGTACCAGGTGAGTCCACTCCGCCCGGCCGGATGTCCGCACGATCGTCGTGGGGGCGACTGAGTCGAACGAGGCGATCACGTTCATCAGCGAGGTCAGGCTCGCGACGTCGTCGGCCAGCAGCTCCCAGACCGTGATGGTGGCTTCGGTGCCGTACCCCGCACCGCGCGACCAGGACGCGTAGCCGGTCACGGTGCCGGGTGAGGACTCCGCGACGCTGTATCCGGTGACTGCGCCGAGCGTCTCCGCGTCGGTGCGCGGGAACGACTCGCCGGTGCGGGTCAGCGCTCCGTTGTGGTCCGACGCCCAGCGCGTGTAGACCTCGCGGATCGCCGGCAGGTCCTCGGCCGTCGCCCGCCGGGTGGGCACCGTGTCTCCCGGCACCGCGAGCGCGCGGGTCGGCACGCTGACATCGTCCAACGTGGCCACCGGTGCGAAGCCGAACCGGCGGTAGATGCCCGGTGAGACCGGGTAGAGGGTACTGATCAGGGCGCCGCGCTCGCGCGCCCCGGTCAGCGCCCGCTCGAACAACGGCGTCAGGAGCCCGCGCCCCCGGGCCTCGGCCTGCACCGCGACGGCGGCGATGCCAGACGTCGGCACCGCGACGCCACCGAACCAGGTGTCGAAGTCACGATCGACGACCGAACCGATGAGCCGACCGGCGTCCTCGGCCACCCAGAATCTCCGGCCCGGGCGATCGATGGGGTTCACGTGCGGTTCGCTCTCGGCCCAGTCGCCGAACGCCTCGGTCAGCAGTCCGGTGATCTGCTCGTCGTCGGAGCGCTCCAGCGGTCGGATCACGGTCATGGGCACCATCGTGCCAAAACGATGTCGATCGAGTCGGGTCAGTGCGCCCGATGCCAACTAGGTTGGTGCCATGGACCTGAGCGAGACGCCCTTCTCTGACTTCCTCGGCTTCGAGCTGCTGCTGACCGAGCAGGACCGCGAGCTGCTGAGCGGCGTCCGATCCTTCATGACCCGGCAGGTCGAGCCGATCATCAACGACTACTGGACTCGCGCGGAGTTCCCGCACGAGATCATCCCCGCGATGGCCGAGCTCGGTATCGCCGGTCTCAGCTACGACGGTCCCGGCTGCCCCGATCGCGGGGGACTGGTGAACGGCATGGTCGCGATGGAGATGGGGCGCGTCGATCCGTCCATCGGCACCTTCATGGGCGTGCACGGTGGTTTGGCCATGGGGGCGATCCAGCTGTGCGGCTCCGAGGAGCAGCGCGAACGATGGTTGCCGGCCATGGCGCGCATGGAGCTGATCGGCGCGTTCGGGCTGACCGAGCCCGACGTCGGCTCGGCGATCGCCGGCGGGCTCGCCACCACCGCACGCCGCGACGGCGACGACTGGATCCTGGACGGGGAGAAGAAGTGGATCGGCAATGCCGCCTTCGCCGACCTGGTGATCATCTGGGCCCGCGACGAGGCCGACGGGGAGGTCAAGGGCTTCGTCGTGGAGAAGGGCACCGGCGGCATGACCTTCACCAAGCAGGAGGACAAGATCGCCCTGCGCGTGGTGCAGAACGCCGAGATCCACCTGTCCGGCGTGCGGGTTCCCGAGGCCAACCGGCTGCAGGAGGCCAACTCGTTCGCCGACACCGCCAGGGTGCTGCGGGTGACCCGCATGGACGTGGCCTGGCAGGCCACCGGCTGCGCGCGCGGCGCGTTCGAGCACGCCCTGCAGTACACGACCCGTCGCGAGCAGTTCGGCAAGTCCATCGGCTCGTTCCAGCTGGTGCAGGACCTGCTGGTCAAGATGCTGAGCAACGTCACCGCGTCCATCGCGATGAACGTGCGCGCCTCGCAGCTGCAGGACGGCGGCGCGCTGAAGGACGAGCACGCCTCGCTGTGCAAGGTGCACAGCACGGTACGGATGCGCGAGACGGTCGGCTGGGCCCGCGAGGTCCTCGGCGGCAACGGCATCCTGCTGGAGCACCACGTCGGCCGGTTCGTCGCCGATTCAGAAGCCATCTACTCCTACGAGGGCACCCGCGAGATCAACACCTTGATCGTGGGCCGCGCCATCACCGGCACCGGCGCCTTCGTCTGACGTTCCCGCTGAGACTGACGTTCCAACGTGAAACGCCAGCGTGTCGACGTCGGAACGTCAGTCTCAGCGGGAACTCACACCACGACGGGGTCGGGGGTGTCGTCGTCGACCAGCTGGTCGGCCCGGACGTTCAGCATGATCCAGACGATCGCGGACGCGGTCCAGATCATGAACGCGCCGACCAGGAAGGCGTTGGTGGCGCCGGTGGTGAAGGCGCCCTGCCCGATCAGGAGCTGGATGCGGTCCTGGATGTCGGCCGGGGGAGTGGGTCCGCCTGACGGTAGTGACCCCACGATCTGGTCGGCCCGGTCGCGGGTGAAGTGCACGGCCACGGTCGACAGGCCGGCGAGGCCGATGGCGCCACCGACCTGCTGCATCGTGTTGAGCACGCCCGAGCCGATGCCGGAGTCCTCGTGCGGGATGCCGTGCAGGGCCACCAGCGTCATGGTCACGAACGTCAGGCCCATGCCCAGCGACATCAGCACGATCCACGGCGCGATCTCGGTCCAGTAGTTGACCGAGTCGCCGAGCCGGCCACCCTCGGTGGCGAGCCGCAGCAGGTTGGCCGGGCTGTCGTCGACGCTGATGCGCGAGAACATGAACAGCGCAAGGCCGGCCAGTGCGGTGCCGGTGCCGGCGAGGTAGCGCGGCGCGACGGTGGCGATCAGCTTCGAGGATGTCGTGGCGCCGGCGATCATGCCAACGGTGAACGGGAGGAAGGCGAAGCCGGTGTGCAGCGGGCTGTAGCCCAGCACGTTCTGCACCAGCAGCGACAGGAAGAAGAACATCGCGAACATGGCGGCCGGGGTGATCATCATCGCGACGAAGGCCGTGGCGCGAGCCCGGTTGGCGAAGATCACCAGCGGCAGCAACGGATTCTTCACGGTGCGCTCGATCCCCACGAACGAGATCAGCAGCGCGGCGGCCAGGAAGAGGATCGCGATGGTCCAGGTGTCGCCCCAGCCGTAGCGCTCGTCGCCGGCCCGCGAGAGGCCGTAGACCAGGGAGGCCAGGCCGAGGGTGCCGGCGGCGGCGCCGGGCAGGTCGAGCGCCACCCGACGAGGCGGGCTCTCGTTGAGGAACCGCGGGGCGACGAAGGCCGCGACGAGTCCGATCGGGACGTTGATCCAGAACGTCAGGCGCCAGCCTTCGACCCCGGCGACCTCGAGTCCGGTGAGCCAGCCGCCGAGCACCAGACCGATCGCTGCGCCGACGCCGGACAGTGCGGCGTAGACCGAGAAGGCGCGGTTGCGCAGCGGTCCGGCCGGGAACGTCGTGGTGATCAGCGCCAGCGCGGCCGGTGCCGCCATGGCTGCGCCGACGCCCTGCAGGGCGCGTGAGCCCAGCAGCATGGCCTCGTTCTGGGCGATGCCGCCCAGGGCCGAGGCGGCGGCGAAGACGACCAGGCCGGTCATGAAGATGCGGCGGCGACCGTGCAGGTCGGCGAGCCGGCCGCCGAGCAGCAGCAGGCCGCCGAAGGCGAGCGCGTACCCCGTGACGATCCACTGCAGGTTGTTCTGGCTGACGTCGAGATCGCGGCCGATGTACGGCAGCGCGATGTTGGCGATGGTGCTGTCCAGCACCACCATCAGCTGGGCCATGCAGATGACGACGAGCGCCCATCCCAGCTTCTCGGTGCTGGGCGAAGATGTCGGCGGCTTGCCGGTCGCGTCCGTGGTCACGTCGGTCATGAGGGGTCCTTGGGGGAGGTGGGGCGGTGGTGGACGACGGCGGGGAGGATCACCTGGTCGATGACGGCGGTGATGGTCTCGGGGGTGGGTTGCTGGCC
>JBBSRN010000150.1:0-6094 GCA_038242985.1 Propionibacteriales bacterium
ACACCCAGGTGAAGATCACCGGGATCTCCAAGTAAGGATCTGAGCCATGGCACACAAGAAGGGCGCCGCTTCTACCAAGAACGGCCGCGACTCCAACTCCCAGCGCCTCGGCGTCAAGCGTTTCGGTGGCCAGGAGGTCAATGCCGGCGAGATCATCATTCGTCAGCGCGGAACGCACTTCCATCCCGGCACCAACGTCGGACGCGGTGGCGACGACACGCTGTTCGCCCTCTCCGCCGGTGCGGTCGAGTTCGGCAAGCGTCGTGGTCGCAAGGTCATCAACATCGTTCCGCTCGCCCCCATCAGCGCGGGTGCGCCGGAGTAGTTTCAGCGAGCTTTCGCCGATGAAGGGGCGGTCCGCAGCGGCGGGCTGTCCCTTTGTCGTCTTCCCATCCTGAACGTCCCGCCCCGGGAGGAGCGTCATGGCAGTTCCCACCTTCGTCGACACTGTGACGTTGCACGTGTCGGCCGGCAACGGCGGACACGGCGTGTCCTCGGTGCACCGCGAGAAGTTCAAGCCGCTCGGCGGGCCCGACGGCGGCAACGGCGGGCACGGCGGCGACGTCGTCCTGCGCGTCGACCCCGACGTCACCACGCTGATCGACTACCACCACGAGCCGCACCGCAAGGGCGGCAACGGGATGCCGGGCGCGGGCAACAACCGCAGCGGCGCCCATGGCGACGGACTCCTGCTGCGCGTGCCCGACGGCACCGTGGTGCGCTCGATGTCCGGAGAGGTGCTGGCCGACCTGATCGGTCCGGGCACCGAGATGGTCATCGCCGCCGGTGGTCGCGGCGGGCTCGGAAATGCTGCCCTGGCCTCTTCCAAGCGCAAGGCTCCGGGCTTTGCGCTGAAGGGCGAGCCGGGCGACGAGATCACCATCACCCTCGAGCTCAAGGTCGTCGCCGACATCGGACTGGTGGGTTTCCCGAGCGCCGGGAAGTCCAGCCTGATCGCGGCGCTGTCGCGGGCGCGTCCCAAGATCGCCGACTACCCCTTCACCACGCTGGTGCCGAACCTGGGTGTCGTGTCGGCAGGCTCCACCACCTTCACGGTGGCCGACGTGCCGGGCCTGATCGAGGGGGCCAGCCAGGGCCGCGGGCTGGGACACGACTTCCTGCGTCACGTCGAGCGGTGCGCAGCACTCGTGCACGTCATCGACTGCGCCACCGTCGACCCCGGCCGTGACCCGATCACCGATCTGGACGTCATCGAGGCCGAGCTCACGGCGTACGCCGAGGCCACCGGCTCGGACCTGGACGAACGGCCGCGCCTGGTCGCGTTGAACAAGACCGACGTGCCCGACGCGCGTGACATCGCCGACTTCGTCCGCGCGGACCTGGAGGCACGCGGTCTCGACGTGTTCGAGATCTCTGCTGCCAGTCACGCGGGACTGCGGGAGCTGTCGTTCGCGATGGCCGACGTCGTGGCGTCCAAGCGGGCTGCCGCTCCGCATCAGGACGCCACCCGCATCGTGCTGCGTCCTCCTGCGGAGGCGGGCGTGGGCGAGGAGTTCACGATCACCCAGGAGGACGGCAAGTGGGTCGTGCGCGGCCAGAAGCCGCGTCGTTGGGTGCGCCAGACCGACTTCACCAACGACGAGGCCATCGGCTTCCTCGCCGACCGCCTCAATCGCCTGGGGGTCGAGGACCGGCTGCTCAAGCTCGGCGCCGAGGCCGGTGACGACGTGCTGATCGGCGACGACAAGGATGCCGTGGTCTTCGACTTCGCGCCGGACATCGCAGCCGGTGCCGAGGTGCTCGGTCGTCGGGGCGAGGATCTGCGCATCGACCAGTCCGATCGCCGCACCAACGTCGAGCGCCGCGAGGACCTGGCCGCGAAGCGAGCCTTCGAGGCGGACGCCCGCTCCTCGCGGGCATCCGGCGAACCGCAACCGGTGGACGATCCGGAGCCCTCCACCGATCCCCGGCACGGCTGGGGCCTGGACGACGAGGACGATCCTGCATCATGAGCCGGCGCCGGTCATGAGCCGCTCCCGATGAGCAGATTGGTCGTCAAGGTCGGCTCGTCGTCGCTGACCACGCACGAGGGCCACCTGGACCCTTCGCGGGTCGACGTCATCGTCGGTGCGCTGGCCGACGCCCGCGACCGCGGGGACGAGGTGGTCCTGGTCAGCTCGGGTGCCATCGCCGCCGGCCTCGGGCCGCTGGGGCTGCACCGGCGACCCCGTGACCTGCCCACCCAGCAGGCTGCGGCCAGCGTCGGTCAGGGCGCGCTGGTCGCGCGTTACACCGAACGATTCGCCGCGCGGGGACTGGTGGTCGGCCAGGTGCTGCTCACGGTCGACGACGTCATCCGTCGCGGTCACTACCGCAACGCCTGCGCCACCTTCGCGCGGCTGCACGAGCTCGGGGTGGTGCCGGTGGTCAACGAGAACGACACGGTGGCGACCAGCGAGATCCGCTTCGGCGACAACGACCGGCTGGCAGCGCTCGTGGCGCACCTGGTGCGGGCCGATCGGCTGGTGCTGCTCTCGGACGTCGACGGCCTCTACGACGGGCCACCGGATCGACCCGGATCGCAGCTGATCCCCGTCGTCGCCGATCCGACCGAGCTCGGCTCGATCGACGTCTCCACGGTCAGCGCCTCCAAGGTCGGCACCGGCGGGATGATCACCAAGGTCGAGGCCGCGCGGATCGCCACGGGTGCGGGCATCCCGGTCACGCTGACATCGGCAGCCCTCGTCGGTGCGGCGCTGCGCGGTGAGGCGGTCGGCACGACCTTCGCGACCACGGGTCGTCGTCGCCCCACCCGGCTGCTGTGGCTGGAGCACCTCAGCGAGACCAAGGGGTCGCTTCACCTCGACGAGGGCGCCGTGCGCGCCGTCACGGCCCGGCGGGCCTCGCTGCTGCCGGCCGGCATCACCGCGATCGACGGAGAGTTCGTCGCCGGCGATCCGGTGGACCTCGTGGCGCCGGACGGGATGATCGTGGCACGCGGGCTCGTCGGCTTCGACAGTGTCGAGCTGCCGCGCCTGCTGGGTCGCCAGACCCGCGAGATCGCCGCCGAGATGGGCGCGCAGTACGAGCGCGAGGTCGTGCACCGCGACGCCCTCACGCTGCTCGGCTGACATCGCCGGCCCCGCCCTTCCCCGCGAGTGGCGCAAGATGGCGCTGCGCGCGGCTCTTGACCAGCCAATCTGCGCCGGTCGCCGAACAGAATGCGCCACTCGATGACCTGCGTGCCTCGGTGCCTAGACTGCGGCCATGACGATCGTCCACGACCTCGCCCTCCGGGCCCGAGAGGCAGCGATCGTGCTGGCCGGGACGTCGCGCGCGACGAAGGACACCGCTCTGCACGCGATGGCAGATGACCTGTGCGCCGCCACCGACCGCATCCTCGCCGCCAGTGCGACCGACGTGGAGGCGGCGCGTGCCGCCGGGACGCCCGAGCACGTCATCGATCGGCTGATGCTTGACGCAGGGCGCATCGAGGCGTTCGCCGACGGTGTGCGCGGCGTCGCCGGGCTGCCCGATCCGATCGGCGAGGTGGTCAGAGGGGCCACCCTCGCGAACGGACTTCGCATGCAGCAGGTGCGGGTGCCGATGGGCGTCATCGGCATGATCTACGAGGGTCGGCCCAACGTGACCGCCGACGCCGCGGCCATCTGCCTGAAGGCCGGCAGCGCGGTGCTGCTGCGCGGCTCGTCCTCGGCAACGCAGTCCAACCGGGTGATCGTGGACGTCATGCGTGCTGCGCTGGAACGGTCCGGTCTGCCGGCGGACGCGATCATCGGGGTGCCGGCGGACGACCGCTCCACGGCGACCGACCTGATGCGCGCCCGCGGGTTGGTCGACCTCGTCATCCCGCGCGGGGGAGCGGGCCTGATCCGCGCCGTCGTCGAGGAGTCGACCGTGCCGGTGATCGAGACCGGAACCGGCAACTGTCACGTGTACGTGGATGCCGATGCCGATCTGGACATGGCTCTCGCGATCGTCGTGAACGCCAAGACACATCGTCCCAGCGTCTGCAATGCCGCCGAATCGCTGCTGGTGCATCGTGACGTCGCCGAGGAGTTCGTGCCCCGTGTCGTCGCTGCGCTGCGTGAGCGCGGTGTCACGATCCACGGTGACGAGATCTTCTGCGCCGCGGATCCCGCCGTGGTCCGGGCCACCGACGACGATCACGCCACCGAGTACCTCGATCTGGACATCTCGGCGGCGGTCGTCGACACGGTGTCGGACGCTGTCGCCCACGTCCGCCGGTTCTCCTCGGGGCACACCGAGGCGATCGTCACCGGCTCCCTCGACACCGCTCGACAGTTCACCACCGGCGTCGACTCGGCGGCCGTGATGGTCAACGCCTCGACCCGGTTCACCGACGGCGCCGAGTTCGGGTTCGGCGCCGAGATCGGCATCTCCACCCAGAAGCTGCACGCCCGTGGCCCGATGGGCCTGACGGAGATGACCACGACGACCTACGTCGTCACCGGCGACGGGCACATTCGCTGACGACGCGCTGACGAACCTGCGCTGCGGTGCGCACCTCGATCACCGGGACCGGGCAGCGTTGGGATAGATTGGTGGCCATGAAGTCGAACCTGGTCTCGCTCGCCACCGAAGAGCAGCTGCGCGACATCGGCATCCCGCCGTGGTTGGTGGGCGTCATCGCGCTCAGCCTGCTGATCCTCCTCATGCTGGCCATGCTGCAGTTCGGCAAGGGACGCGAGCACTCCTGAGCACGCTCGCGACCGCCACCGTGACGTCGCCCCGGTCCAGCGGTGGTCGCCCCCGCATCGGTGTGATGGGTGGAACGTTCGACCCGATCCACCATGGCCACCTCGTGGCGGCCAGCGAGGTGCAGTCGTTCTTCGACCTGGACGAGGTCATCTTCGTGCCCACCGGGCAACCGTGGCAGAAGGCCGACCGGCGGGTGTCCGAGGCCGAGGACCGCTATCTGATGACGGTCGTCGCGACCGCCTCGAATCCGCACTTCTCGGTGAGCCGCGTCGACATCGACCGCGACGGACCCACCTACACGATCGACACCCTGCGTGACATCGCCGCAGAACAACCCGAGGCGGACCTGTACTTCATCACCGGCGCCGATGCGATGGCTGCGCTGCTGACGTGGCGTGATCACGACGAGCTGTTCGCGCTCGCGCACTTCGTCGGCTGCACCCGCCCGGGCCACGAGCTCAGCGAGACGTCGCTGGAAGGCCTGCCGACCGATCGCATCACGATCCTGGAGATCCCGGCCCTGGCCATCTCCTCGACCGACTGCCGCGCCCGCGTGGCTCACGGCGATCCGGTCTGGTACCTGGTGCCGGACGGCGTCGTGCAGTACATCGGCAAGCACGGGCTCTACCACGTCAAGGAGACATCATGACCGCCACCGCACGCGCCGTCGAGCTCACCCGGGCCGCCGCCGCCGCGGCGGACGCGAAGCTGGGCACCGACCTGATCGCCTTCGACGTCTCCGAACAGCTCGCCATCACCGATGTGTTCCTGCTGTGCTCGGCGGCCAACGCGCCCCAGGTCAGCGCCGTCCAGGATGCGGTGGAGGAGGCGCTGCTGGAGCTGGGCGCCAAGCCCTTGCGCCGGGAGGGACAACGCGAGGCCCAGTGGGTGCTGCTGGACTTCGGTGACATCGTCGTGCACGTCCAGAACACCGAGATGCGCCTCTTCTACTCCCTCGAACGGCTCTGGAACGACTGTCCCGAGATCCCGTTGTCGTGAGCACCCGCCAGGTGGTCCTGCTGCGGCACGGACGCACCGCGTGGAACGTGGCGGGCCGGGTGCAGGGCACCAGTGACATCCCGCTGGACTCCGTCGGTCGCGAGCAGGCCCGGGTCGCCGCCACGGAGCTGGTGGCGATGAATCCGACGCGCATCATCTCCTCGGACCTGTCCCGGGCCCATGACACCGCCAAGGCTCTGGGGGATCTGAGCGGGGTGGCGGTGGAGACCGACGCCCGGTTCCGCGAGATCCACTTCGGTGCACGGGAGGGCCTGACGTGGCGTGAGGCATGGGACCGGTTCCCGGTCGGGATGCGGGCCTGGTTCGACGGGGACGAGAGCCAGATCCCCGACAGCGAGACCCACGAGGCCGCTGGCGCGCGATTCGCCGAGGG